>DIVU01000077.1 GCA_002423365.1 Desulfuromonadaceae bacterium UBA6124
TGGAGGTTCTGGCGGCCAAGGAGGATCACCGGCTGGTCATCGAGTACGCCGACCGCTATCTGGAGCGCTTCCCCAAGGGAGCGCAGGTGCAACCGGCGCTGACCCACAAGCTTCAGGCGCTGGTGGCGCGGAAGGATTATCCCGCAGCTGCCAAAATTTTGACTTCCACCGAACTGAAACGCACGCCGGAGCTCGATCTGCTCGCCGGAATGGTCTTCTGGGAGGTGGCGGACATGGACCGGACGGCCGAATCCCTGGCCCGGGCGCTGGCCGATCCCGCGCTTCGGGCAGAGTATCCCCAGCATCTGCTGCGCTGGGCCGAGGCCGAGTTCAAGCGCAAGCGCTTTGATGCGGCCCTGCCCCTCTACCGCGAGCTGGAAGGGGTCGCCGGGCTCGCCGATCAGGCCCGTTACCGGCAAGGGCAGATTCTTCTCGCCACCGGTCGTCGGGGGGAAGCCCTTAAGTTATTTACGGATCTTGCCGAAAAGGGGGAAGCTCCCCAGTGGCGTCAGGCCGCTTCGGGCGCGTTGTTTGCAGAGACACCCCGGTAGCGGGATTATTCGTCCGCCGCTCTGCGCGGTAAAGGAATCCGGACCATGCCGAAGTTGGAACTTTTCGATCAGTCGATCCGCCTGCTGGAAAAGACCCTGGATATGCGCCAGCGCAACCAGGAAATCATCGCCTCAAACATCGCCAACGCCGAAACCCCCGGCTATACGCCCTCGCGCCTGGAGTTCGAGGAGCAGCTGCGCCAGGCCCTCAAGCCCTTGCCCGGCGCGCCGGCGGCGACCCATCCGGCCCATTTCCCCATTGGCGCGGGCGATCTCTCAGGGGTGCGGGGGAAGGTCATCCGCGAACCGGACACCCTCGGCTTCGGCGACCGCAACGGCGTCGATCTCGAACGGGAGATGATCGCCCTGGCGGAAAACCAGCTGCTCTACGAAACCGCCACCCAGGTCATCAGCAAGAAGCTCGGCCTGCTCAAATATGTGGCCCAGAACGGGCAATAGGGAGGACTAGATGGATATCTTCGACTCGCTCAAAATAAGTTCCTCGGCGCTGGCGGCGCAACAGGTCCGCCTCAATACCATCAGCTCCAACCTGGCCAATATCGAAACGACCCGCACCCCCGACGGTGGCCCCTACCGCAAGCGGGAAGTGGTCTTTCGCTCCACCGAGAGCCCCTTCGCGAAAAAGTTGGAACAAAGCTTGAAAGGGGCGGTACAGGGGGTGGAAGTCGCCGCCATCCAGGTCAACAATGCTCCCCCCCGGGTCATTTACGATCCCTCCCATCCCGACGCCGACGAGGCNNGGGGCAGGTTTTGCTCCCCAACGTCAACCTGCTCGACGAGATGGTCGACATGACCAGCGCCACCCGCGCCTACGAAGCGAACGTCACGGCGATCAAGGCGGCCAAACGGATGGCCCTCAAAGCCCTCGAAATAGGACGGTAAACCATGAGCGACATTACGTTACTTTCCCATCTGAGTAATCTCGGAACGCCTCCCGCCCCAGCCGCCGCTCCGGCGCAGGGGGGCAACGGCGGTTTCGCCAAGGCCCTCGGCGAGGCTCTTGACTCGGTCAGCCGTAGCCAGACCGAGGCCGATNNTGGCGGTGGAGCAGTTGCAGACCGGCGAATCGCGCAATCTGCACGAGGTCATGATCGCCATGGAAAAGGCCGATATTTCCCTGAAACTGGCGGTGCAGATGCGCAACAAGGTGCTTGAGGCCTATCAGGAAATCATGCGGATGCAGGTNNTAGTCTCCTCGACCGAGGGGGGATGGTCGATAATTCGATTGTGTTGAAGAGAGGTTCCGGCAATGGCGGTGGCAACGAATAGAAATCTGATGCGTACGGTGGGCGCCTGGCCGGCTTCCCGCAAGCTGAGTCTGCTGGCGGTGGTGCTGATCTGCGCGGCGGTCTTCGCCGCCATCATTCTGCAGGCGCGGGTGGCCGATTATCATCTGCTCTTCGCCCAGATGGAGAGCGCCGACGCCGCCGAGGTGGTGGAGTGGCTCAAGGAACGGAAGATCCCCTATCGCCTGGAGAGCAACGGTACCGCCATCCACATTCCCGCCGACCAGGTCTACGAGACCCGGCTGGAGCTGGCCGGTGCCGGCCTGCCTCGGGGGGGCGGCGTCGGTTTCGAGATCTTCGACCAGCAGAGCTTCGGCATGACCGACTTTGCCCAGAAGATCAATTACCTGCGCGCCCAGCAGGGGGAACTGTCGCGGACCATCGCTTCCCTGGCGCCGGTGGAAGGGGCGCGGGTGCACCTGGCCCTGCCGGAAAAACGCCTTTTCAGCGAGCAGCAGAAGGTCGGCAGCGCTTCGGTCATCCTCAAGCTGGGGGCCGGTCGCCAGCTCAAGGAAAGCCAGATCCAGGGGATCGTCCATCTGGTCGCCGGCAGCGTCGACGGCATCGAGCCCGAGAACGTCACGGTCGTCGATTCCACCGGCAAGATCCTCACCGCCAATCCCTCCGATGAAATCGCCGGGCCGATGACCCCGGGGATGCTCGATTACCAGCAGACCCTGGAGCGCCGTCTGGAAGGTCGCGCCCAGTCCCTTCTCGACCAGGCCCTGGGGGCCGGCAACTCGGTGGTGCGGGTGACCGCCGCCGTCGATTTCCTGCAACAGGAGCAGACCGAGGAGAGTTACGATCCCAACCGTACCGCCGTGCGCAGCGAGCAGACCAGCCAGGAAAAGAACGGCACTCCGTCCGCCGCCGGGGTGCCGGGCGTGGCCTCGAACCTGGGGGATGCCGCGCCGACCTCCGGCATGTCCTCGTCGAGCCGCAGCGAAGAGACGATCAACTATGAAATCAGCAAGGTCATCAACCGCAAGGTCTTCCCGGTCGGTACCGTCAAGCAGCTGTCCGTGGCGGTGCTCGTGGCCGATCGTCCGGCACCGGCCGCCGAAGGGGAGCAGGCCGGTGCGCCGGTCCCCCGCGACGCCAAGGAAATCCAGTCGATCCGCGCCATGGTGAGCAGCGCCCTGGGCATCGACGAGGCCCGCGGCGACAAACTTGAAGTCAGCTCCATGCCCTTCGAGAGCGCCCTCTTTGAAATGGCTTCCACGGAAAGCATGGAAGGCCCCGGGCTCTTCCAGTACCTGCCCTTCATCAAATACGGCCTGCTGATCGTCGGCGCGGTGCTGCTCTATCTGCTGCTGGCCCGGCCGATGCTGCGCACCCTGCAAGGTTCCGCCCGGGTGGTGACGCCGATGAAGACCGTCGAGGAGCTGGAGGCCGAACTGAATCGCACCGAGGCCCTGCCCCGGCCGCAGAGCGATCCGGCCGAGCGGCTGCGGGAGCTGGCCATGCAGGAACAGGGCGCTTTCGCCCAGATTATCAAGACCTGGTTGAGAGAGGGCTGAGATGGCGGGAACGGGTCTCTTATCGCGCCTGTCCGGAGTGGAACGGGCCGCCATGTTGCTCTTTTGCCTCGGCGAAGAGGCGACCGCGCGCATCTTCGAGCGTCTCGACGACAGCGAAGTACGCAAGATCAGCCGCTGCATGATGAGCATCGAGCACGTTCCCGCCGATGTCGCCAAGCAGGTGGTCGACCATTTTCTCAAGGCCGAGGAGGAGCTGGCGGGGCTCTTCGTGCGCGGCGACGAGTTCGTCAGAAAAGCCATCTCCAGCAGTTCCAACAAGGATCGCAAGGCGTCGCTCATGGATCAGCTCGCCGCCGGAGCCAGTTTCCGCCCCCTGGAAACGATCGCTATGATGGAGCCGCGCATGGTCGCCGGCATCCTCCAGAACGAGCATCCCCAGACCATCGCCCTGATCCTCTCGACGCAGACGCCGGAGCATACCAGCAAGATTCTGGAAGGCTTCAACGAAGCGCTGCGCGCCGAGATCGTTTACCGCATGGCGCGCATCGACAAGGTTTCCCCCGAGGTCATCAACGATATCGAGGAATCCCTGCGCCGGGAGATCGGCGCCGTGGTCGACAGCGAGCAGCAGCAGGTCGGCGGGATCGACAAGGTGGTCGACATCCTCGGGCGCATGAAGAAAGGGAAGGACCGGGTGATCCTCGGCATGATCGAGGAGACCGACCCGGAATTGGCGGAAACCATCCGCCGCCGGCTCTTCGTCTTTGACGACCTGGTCTACATTGACGGTCGCGGCCTGCAGCAGATTCTGCGCGAGGTCAACAACGACACCCTGGTGGTGGCCCTCAAGACCGCCTCCGAGGAACTCACCAACAAGCTTTTCGCCAACATTTCCAGTCGCGCCGTGGACATGATCAAGGAAGATATGGCGGCGATGGCGCCGGTGCGTCTGGCAGACGTCGAGGTGGCGCAGCAGGAGATCATCCAGGTGGCGCTGAAGCTGGAGGAAGAAGGCAAGGTCGTTATCCCGGGAAGGGGAGTATCCGATGTCCTGGTCTAGAATCTACAAGGGGAACGAGTGCAACGGCCTGCAACGCCTGGTCTTTTCCGATTTCGCCAGCGGCGACGGCGGCATGGTGGCGGGGGGCGCGGTCTTTCAGGAGTCCGTTTCGTCCCTGCCGACGGCGTCCGCCGTCGACTCCGCTCGGGTGCATGTTCCGGGAGGGCCGTCCCGCGAGAGCGAAGCCCAGGCCGCCGAAGCCTTTGCCCGCGGCAAACGGGAAGGGGCCGAGCAGGTGGAAAAGCGACTTGGTCCGACCATCCAGGCCTTCGCCTCGGCGGTTGAGGAAATCAGCCGGTTGCGGGAATCGATCCTGAAAAACAGCTCCGACGACATGTTGCGCCTGGTCCTGGCCATCGCCGAGCAGATCATTCCCTGCGCCGTCTCCCTCAATCCCGAAATCATCCATCACACCATCGTCAAGGCCCTGCAGGCGGCCGCCGACGCCGACAGCTATCACATCAAGGTCCATCCCGACGACATGGCGGTAGTCATGGAGAAGAAGCCCCTGCTCATGGCGAGCATCAGCGGACTGAGGAATCTGACCGTGGAAGAAAACGCCGGTATCGCCCGGGGCGGGTGCATGGTCGAGTCGGAGCTGGGGCAGGTGGATGCCACCATCGAAAGCCAGCTCGAAGAGATCCGCGAAAAGATTCTGCGCGCCGCCGGAGGGGGTTAGATGACCAATCTGGTCGGTGAGCTGCAAGGCTTCAACCCCATGCGGGTGCGGGGCAAGGTCACCAATATCGTCGGCCTGGTGGTGGAGGGCTACTGCCCCGATGCCTCGGTCGGCACCCTGTGCATGCTCACGCCCAAGGACGGCGGGGCGCCGGTCCCCGCCGAGGTCGTCGGCTTCCGCGATTCCCGGGCGCTGCTCATGCCCCTGGGGGAGTTGCGCGGTCTCGGGCCGGGGAGTCTCATCCAGGTCTGCCGCAGCAGCGCTACCCAGAAGGTCGGCGACGGGCTGCTAGGGCGGGTGGTGGATGCCATGGGCGAACCGATCGACGGGCCGCCTCTGCCCCCTCTCGATCACGAAATGCCCATCTACGCCTTGCCCGCCGGCCCTTTGGAACGGCGCAAGATCACCACCTCCCTCGATCTCGGGGTGCGCTCCATCAACGCCCTGCTGACTTGCGGCACCGGTCAGCGCATGGGGATCATGGCCGGCTCCGGGGTCGGCAAGAGCGTCTTGCTCGGCACCATGGCCCGCTTCGCCCGAGCCGACATCAACGTCATCGCCCTGATCGGCGAGCGCGGGCGCGAGGTCGGCGAATTCATCGAGCGCGACCTGGGCCCGGAAGGCCTGGCCCGTTCGGTGGTGGTTGTCGCCACCTCCGATCAATCGCCGCTGTTGCGCATGCGCGGCGCCTTCGTCGCGACCACCATCGCCGAGCATTTCTGCGCCCAGGGCAAGAATGTGCTGCTGATGATGGATTCGGCGACCCGCTTCGCCATGGCCATGCGCGAGGTCGGCCTGGCCGTCGGCGAGCCGCCCACCACCAAGGGCTATACCCCCTCGGTCTTCGCCACCCTGCCCAAGCTGCTGGAGCGGGCCGGAAGTTTCAAGGCCGGCGGCAGCATCACCGGCCTTTACACCGTGCTCGTCGACGGTGACGACATGAACGAACCGATCGCCGACGCGGTGCGCTCCATTCTCGACGGCCACATCGTCCTCTCCCGCCAGCTGGCGGCCCGCAACCACTATCCGGCCATCGACATCCTCGCTTCGGCCAGCCGCGTCATGCGCGACATCGTCGATCCCGAGCATTTCAAACGCAGCGGCCTCCTGCGGGAGATTCTCGCCACCTACCGAGAGGCCGAGGATCTCATCAACATCGGCGCCTACGTCGCCGGCAGCAATCCCCGCATCGACCGGGCGGTGACCAAGATCGAGGCAGTGACCCGTTTTTTGCGCCAGGAAATGGGGGAGTGGTTCGATATGCCGACGACGCTCGCCCAGCTCAAGGAGCTGGGCCTCGACTGAGTGGCTGATGAAAAACGCCCATCCGCGGCGTTGCCCTCATCCGGATTTATTGATCAGCCTTACAGCACGATTTCAGGGAATTTTCTCCGCGGGGTGAAGGACTTTGGTCATGGCAAAATTCAAGCTGCAAACCGTGCTCGACTACCGGGAACGCTTGGAGAGTCTGGCGCAGCAGGCCCACGCCGAAGCCCTCGACCGGGAGAACCGTCTGCTCGAGGACCTGACCGCCAAGCGCCGCGAACTGGACAGTCTGCGGGACGAGTTCGAGGACTTGCAGCGCAAGGGACTGGATGCTTTCGAGTTCTCGCTCTACAGCAATCACATCGGTCATGCCATGGGCCAGGTGGCGGATTTGGTGGAGCGCTGGGAGGCCGCCCGCGACGAGGTCGAAACCCGTCGCCAGGCCCTGTGCGTCGCCAGCCAGGAGCGGCAACTGCTGGAAAAACTCAAGGAAAAACATCGGAATGAAGCCTATGCCGAAGAACTGCACAAAGAGGCGGTGCAACTCGATGAAGTCGCCGTGCGCCAATTCAGGAAATAGACAGGGGTAAAACCATGCGTCCCGGATTTCTGCTCTTATCGATTACCTTGGCGGGCATTCTCCTCGTCGGCGGGGCGCCGCCAACCGGCGGCGAGGAGGCCATGCTGCCCGGCTTGGATTCCCTGGAACAGCGCCGTTTGCTTCTCTCCCTGCAAGAGGAGCGGGAGTCGTTGCAGCAGGAATTCGCCGCCAAGGAAGAAAAACTCGCCATCAGGGAATTAGAGCTAAAGACCCTGGAGACCGAGGTCGATAAGAAGTTAGCCCAGCTCCAGCAGGCGCGGGACGACCTGAGTCGTCTGCTGGAAGCCAAGGACGAGGTGGAGGCCCAACGGATCCAGGGGCTCGGCAAGATGTACGAAAAGATGGACCCCGCCCAGGGCGCGGTTCTTCTCGCCGAGCTCGACCGGGAACTGGCAGTGCGGATTCTGGCCGGTATGAAGGCCAAGGCCGCCGGTGCCCTGTTGGAAAACATGCCTCCGGAAGAGGCGCGTCGCCTGAGTACTTCCTATTCCACCCTCGTCGAGGATTAAGCCGGGCTCTTCCATTCTCCTCGAAGGGTGACCAGTATGCAAATTCCCCCTGTTTCCCTCGACAGCCTGTTGCCCGCGGCGAACCCGGCCGCCCCTCCCGCGACGGACGGCGGCGGTTTTGCCCGTTCCTTGCAGAAACGACAGGACGCCCTCGCTGCTCCAGCGGCCGATTCGGCCGCGCAATCCCCCGAACACGTGAAAACTATGGCCGCCCGCCGCGACGGTGAATCCCGCCAGGGTGCGGAGGATAACGGCGCCGAGTTGGAGGAAGGAGGCGCGCCTCTTGCCAAAGAGTCGGCTCAGTCTTCCCCCCGACGCGGCGCCAAAGCCAGTTCGGGCGATGTCCCCCTCGGCACCGAGACGGACCCTGCCCGGATTCCTCCGGACATGGCGATTTCGCTGGAAGTCCCTGTCCCGGAAGGGGTTGACGCGGCCGTGCCGTTGTCACCCCTGGCGAGGGAGGTCTCTTCTTCATCGCTTCCGTTCATTTCCGTGACTGACGCCGAGGCGTTCCCCGAGGCGAGTGTGCAAGGGGCGCCAGTGCAGCCTTTGCCTTTGCCTGTTTCTTCGCTTTCCGAGGCGGAAAATCCGACGTCACGGGTCGCTTCCCCCGGCGAAAGTTCCACCGTCGTGGGGGCGGTTCCGGAAATTGATGGGCCCGGGTCACCGGGGAATCCCCGTGTCTCGACTGTTCCGCAGGGCGAGGCCGTCGCCGCCTCGGTTCTCGGGTCGGATCCGGTTTCGTTCCCGGTCTCGGCCTCAGCTTCGGCCCCGACTCCGACTTGGATAGACGCTGTGCAGACACCGGAAGCGCTTGCGCCCGCACCCGACCGAAAGGTCGCGGCTGGGCTTGCTCCGATCAGGGCAGGGCAGGGAGCGGCGTCCTCCCTTTCGGCCGTCCCCACACAAGAAACGGTTGATCCCGCCGCTACGAGGGTCGCGGAAATCTCCAGCACTCGTGGTTCGATGGCGGAAACCCCGCGTTCGGCGGTGGAGCCTTTCTCCCCTGAAGCATCCGTCGACAGGCCCGTCAGCGGGAGCGGACCGGTAGCGCGGGCGGAAGAGGCGGTCGCGGCGGTTCCCAGGGAACCGTTCTTTGCTGCTAACCCATCCATGGACTCCACGCCGGAAGCATCCGCCGCCCGGGCCGAGGCTTCAGCCGTTGCCCCAGCCTTTGCCCCCGCCATCGGCGGCGCGCCGTCTTCGCCGTCGAAAGGCTCGCCGGCGCCCGTCGCCACGGATGTTGCCTCTGTCACCACCGTCTCGGACTCGGCTACGGCGCGGGTTCCCGCTGCATCCGCTCGCCAGGACTCGCCGGTCGCCCCTTCTCTTCGGCCGCCGGTCGATGCGGCGGTGATCGACTCTTTACGGGTCTCCCCGGCGCCAAGCCAACCCGTTTCGGTGCCACCCCAGGCCGCCACGGGCATCGCGACCCTGGCCGAAGGGATGGCTCCGCTTCGCGAAACGGTCGTGCCGCCAAGATTGCGGGAGGATCTGCGCGGGTCGCGCCTGGAGACTTCCTCGGATCGGCGCTTCGCCCAACTCTTGGGCGAGACGAGAGGAGCGGTTCGTGTTTCGGTTGCGCAAGGGGAATCGTTGCCGGTGATGGATGCCGGCAAAGGGGAGGGGGCTGAGCTGCTCTTCCGTGAGCCTGGGGCGCAGGTGGAACCGGGGATCTTCCGGGCCGCCGCCGATAACGGGTCGAATCCTACGGTGTTTTCCGCCGTCGGGCAGGGGGGCGCAACCCCCCAGGCCGCGTCTTCCGGCAGTGGCACGACAGCCGCCGCCACGCCTTTTACCCTGCCAGTGCCCGAGGAGCAGGTCTATCAGCAGGTGGCGAGCCGCCTGACCCTGGTCGACGGCGAACGGCACAGCCGTATGACCATGCGTCTCTATCCCGAAGAATTGGGTCAGGTCAAGCTCGAGCTGACGGTGGAAGGGGACCGGGTGCGGGTGCAGATGCACGCCCAGAATCAGCAGGTTCAGGAAGTGCTGGAAAAGTACCTGCCGCGGCTGCGTGAATCCTTCGAGCAGCAGGGCTTGAAGCTGGAAGAGGCCCAGGTCACCTACGATTCACCGGGGCAGGGGGGACGCGGCTCCTTCCAGGAATCCCGGCAGTCCTTCTTCGCGGCCCGATCTTCCGGCCGTTCCGCCGGCCGCGCGGCCGGTGAGGAGGAACCGGTGGTTTCGCCGCCACCTTCCCCGGCCAATCCGCGCCCCGGTGGCATCAGCGTGCGGGTGTGAGAAACGGCCCCTGGCGATTGGCACCCCCGTTCGAGAAATTGGACGGGGGTTTTTTATGGGCGAATTTATTCGTGGAGGATGAAAAGACCCCTAAAGACTTCCCCGAAGGGTTCCGATAAGTCTGTCAAAGAGAAGCCATTCACTAGACAGGTGTGATCCGGTTTCGCGCAACGAAAGGGAGTGTCAAAGTTATGACAGACATCAGCGCATTAGGGGCCGCGAGCGCAAGTCCCGCGAGTGCCGCCAGCAAGTCCGCCGACCTGAGTCAGCAAATCGGCAAGACCGAATTTCTGACCTTGCTCGTGGCGCAGCTGCAGAACCAGGATCCGCTCAACCCCCAGGACCCTACCGAGTTTACCGCGCAGCTTGCCCAGTACAGCTCCCTGGAGCAGCAGTTCGCCACGAACGCGCATCTGGCCAAAATGAGCGAGTCGAGCGCCGATGTGCAGCGTCTCACCGCCCTCAGCCTCATCGGCAAAGAAGTTGTGGCCGAGTCGGGGGATCTGACTCTCGCCCCCTCCCCGGATGCGGATCTGAGCCAGCGTCTTGGTTACGTTCCCGGCGTTCTCGACGGCCAGCTCGGCTATCGCCTGGAAAGCGCCGCGACCGAGGTGGAACTGAACATCTTCAATGATCAGAAAACGTTGGTCGCTACCGTCAAGGCCCCGCCGGCGGCCGGCGGCGATCACTTCGTCTCCTGGGACGGCAAGGGCTTCAGCGGCAATCTGCTCCCCGCCGGGAACTACACTGTCGAAGTCAAAGCCAAAAACGCGGCGACCGCCAGTGAGGATGCGGCCGAGATCAACGCTTCGGGCCTCATCCGCGGAACGGTCACCGGAGTCGAGATCGGCGCCGCCGGCAACGAACTGATGACCACGGCCGGAACGGTTTCCCAGGCCGCCATCAGCAACGTCAACCAGCTGCTCATGTAGCCCTTGCGAGGATGACATGGACGAGCAACTGCGGATTTTCCCTACCCCGATCCAGCCGACCGGCACCCCCGGCCCGGCCAGGATCAACAAAGGCTCTCCCCGTCCCGGTCCTTCCTTCGGGGAGATCCTCGAAGGAAGGCTGGGGAAGGAGCCCCTGCGATTTTCTCAGCACGCCCGGCAGCGCATGGAGAGTCGCGGTATTTCCCTGGCCCCGGAACAGCTGGCCCGGGTGGAACAGGCGGTCGCTCAACTCGGTGCCAAGGGGGGACGGGATTCCCTGGTCCTGATCGACCAGACCGCCATGGTCGTCAGTGTCAAGAATCATACGGTCGTCACCGTGGTCGATCAAAACAGTTTGAAAGACAACGTCTTCACCAATATCGACAGCGCAATCATCGCATAGCCGAACCGGTCCTCACGAAGGAGGTTCGCGGATCGCCAACCGACAGCGGCGATCCCTCAACAGGAGGCACGTCATGGGTATCCTCTCTTCTCTGTACAGCGGCGTCAGCGGCCTTTCCACCAACGGCAACGCCCTCAGCGTCATCGGTAACAACATCTCCAACAGCAACACCATCGGGTTCAAATCAGGGCGCTCGGTTTTTTCCGACCTCCTCTCCAGCAGCATCTCCGCTTCCGGCGGCATTTCCCAGGTCGGCCGCGGCGCCGGCATGTCCACCGTTGACAACATCTTCACCCAGGGGACCTTCGAGAATACCGCCAAGGACACCGACCTGGCGATCGAAGGGGACGGTTTTTTCATCGTCCGCGATCCCAATACCAATACCGATTCCTACACCCGGGCCGGCGCTTTCCGCTGGGACGCCGGAGGTTATCTGGTCTCTCCCGAAGGCTATCGGGTGATCGGTTACGCCCTGAACGAAGCGGGCAACGTCTCCGGCGACCTGACCGAAATCAAGGTCGACACCACCACCCTGAGTCCGCCCAAGGCGACCGAGAACGTGACCTTCACCACCAACCTCGACGCCGCTTCCCAGTATCCGGCACCGATCATCGGCAAATTCGTCGGCGTCGGCCGCACCCTTGATACCACGCTGGCCGGAGCCACGGATTTCAGCGATCCTGACGGGGTGCTGACGATCAACGGCACGACCTTGGCCATCGCCGGTGGCGGCACCTACAACCAGGGCTCGGCCCTGGAGATCAGCACCGCTATCGACAGTGTCGCCGGCATCAACGCCGAGGGGATCGTCATCCCCGGTTCCCTCAATCTGAGCGAGGTCGCGGACAAATCGAGCACCGGCTGGACCATCCCCGCAGGGTTGACCATCAACGGCGTGAGCCTGGCCGGCAATATTCCGGCGACTGTGGATCGGGCCTCCTACGATGCCGCCTTGGTCAGCCACTTCAACACCCTGCTGAACCCCGTCGGGGTGCGGGCTTCCGTCGATGCCAACACCCATTCCCTGACTTTGACCAGCACCGACGGCAGCAACATCCAGGTGATCAATACCGCCGACATGTCGGGCAGCATCCTGAGCCTCAATGGCGCCTTGCGCAAGACTGTCTTCAGTGGGCTGGAAATTCAGGCCAAGGGGACCGACGTCGGCGAGCTGACCATCGATACCGGTACCAACAGCACCTACGGCCTGGTTTTCAACACAGGTACCAGCGGTCGGGACGCCGGTTTCGACATCACGGCGCCGGAGGCGACCTCCAACTACGCCAACTCGGTGACCATCTATGACTCCCTGGGTAATCCGCACCAGACCACGGTCTATTTTTCCAAACTCAACCCGCAGACCAACCCCCTGCAATGGCAGTACAACATCACCGTCAACGCTGCCGAGCTGAACCTGACTCCTGCGCAGGAAGGCCCTTATCTGATCGCCAGCGGGGTGTTGCGGTTTCTCGATGACGGCACCCTCGACCCGAATTTCCCCAGCGGGCTGACCACCTCGCCCAACGATCTGGCCTGGAACAACAACTCGGACCCGACCGTGCAGCTCAATATCGATTTCAACACCACCCAGTGGTCCAACGCCTCGGTGGTCATCAGCCAGAACCAGGACGGCTACGGCACCGGGACCGTTGCCCAACTCGCCCTTGACAACGAGGGGAACATCCTCGGCAACTACTCCAATGGCCTGCCGCGGAGTCTCTATCGCATCTCCCTGGCCAAGTTCAGCAATGCCGCGGGCTTGACCAAAGTCGGGAACAATATGTACTCTGCTTCGGGCACCTCGGGCGCGCCCATCGTCGGTACCGTCGGTTCCGGTATCGGGCAGATCTTCACCAACTCGCTGGAGCAGTCGAACGTCGACCTGGCCGCCGAATTCGTCAGCATGATCACCACCCAGCGCGGCTTCCAGGCCAACTCGAAGATCATCACCACCACCGACGAGATGCTCAACGAGCTGATCAACCTGAAGCGTTAATCTTTAGGTCAATTTTTTGACTGAAAATGGCCGGG
>DIVU01000370.1 GCA_002423365.1 Desulfuromonadaceae bacterium UBA6124
GTGTTTTCCGTGATTTCCGTGGACTGGGATTTTTTCGTCTTTATTTCCGCACTCGGTTGTCGAGGATATAATCCGCCGCCGCCGAAAGATCGTCGACCACCGCCGCAGCCAAGGCTCCCGCCCCTTTGGCCATCTCTTCCTCACCGTAGCCAGTGCGAACCAGCAGCGACTGGCAGCCGGCCGCCCTGCCCGCTTCGAGATCGGCGCGCTTGTCGCCGATCATCCACGAGGCCGCCAGGTCGATGCCATGCTCGGCCGCAGCCTGCAACAACATCCCCGGCCGCCCCTTGCGGCAGTCGCAGTCGACCTTGAACTCGCCCTTCCCTTTTTCGGGATGATGAGGACAGAGGTATAAGGCGTCGATAGCGGTACCGATTTTCGCCAGTTCCCGCTGGATGTGCTCGTGCAAGCGGTCGACGTCTTCACGAGAAAAATATCCTCGGGCCACCCCGGACTGGTTAGTCACCACGATCACCAGAAAACCCGACTCGTTGAGCCGCCGAATCGCCTCGGGCGCACCGGGAATGAAGACAAAATCCTCGATCCGGTGGAGGTAGTCTTTCTCCTCGTTGATCGTCCCGTCCCGATCAAGGAAAACGGCCTTTTTTTCCGTGAGGAGTGAGGGGTGAGGGGTGAGGGGCATTTATTTTTCAAGCCTTTGCTGCAGGGAATTCATCAGGCCGCCAATAAGGCCGAAAATTCCATCTATTTTTTCGAGAAGGGGGCGATTATCCTTCAGATAGCCAAGATCCTGAGCCAGGATCACCTGGGTTTCCAGTTCGCTCAAGGAGCCGCGCGTTATGGACAAAAACTGTAGAAACTCCCTGACACCGGTCCGACCCGCTCCTTCAGCGATATTACTGGGTATGGAAATCGCGGCGCGACGCATTTGACTGGTCAAGGCATAGGTTTCTTCTCGCGGAAAATCCCCAGTGACACGGTAGATATCCTTAACCAAAGACATCGCTTCTTGCCACAACCTCAGGTCATGATGCTTTCGCCTCACTCCTCACTCCTCACCCGTCATTCGTCACTCCCCCTGATACTGTCGCAGAATCTTCTCGACAATCCCCGTGGTCGACTTGCCGTCGACGAACTGGATCAGCTCGACCCGCCCGCCGTAGCTTTCGACGATCTCCTTTCCGACCACCCCTTCCGGGGTGTAGTCGCCGCCTTTGACCAGGATATCCGGTCGTAGCAGGCGGATCAGTTCGAGGGGGGTGTCTTCGTCGAAGATGACCACATAATCGATGCAGTCGAGGGCGGCGAGGATGTGGGCGCGTTCGTCCTGGGAGATGAGCGGACGGTTCGGCCCTTTGAGGCGGCGGATGGAAGCATCGGAATTGAGCCCGAGCACCAGCAGGTCGCCGAGGCGGCGGGCCGCTTGCAGATATTTGACATGGCCGACGTGGAGCAGGTCGAAGCAGCCGTTGGTGAAGACGATGCGCTTGCCCCGCTGCCGTTCCCGTTCCAGCAGCATCGCCAGCGCTTCCCGGTTCCTGATCTTGAGGTCGCTGTCGGCATGCGCGGCGCCGACCGCCTGGAGGATTTCCTCGGGGGAGACGGTGGAGGTGCCGACTTTGCCGACGACGACTCCGGCCGCCAGGTTGGAGACCGCCGCCGCCTGTTCGAGGCTCAGGCCCGCCGCCAGCCCGACGCCGATCACCGAAAGCACGGTATCGCCGGCCCCGGAAACGTCGAAAACCTCGCGGGCCTTGGTCGGCATATGCAGCTCGCGGCCGTCGCCCATAAAGAGGCTCATCCCCTCTTCGCTGCGGGTCAGCACCAAGGCGTCGAGTTCAAGCCTTTCGCGCAACGCCCGCCCCGCTTTAAGCAACGAGGCTTCGTCGACGATGGCGACACCGGAGGCCTTCTGCGCTTCCTTGCGATTCGGCGTGAGCAGGGTTGCCCCCCGGTATTTGGCATAATCGTCCCCCTTGGGGTCGATCACCACCGGTATCCCCCGCTCCCGCCCAAGAGCAATCAGTTCTCGCAGCAGGAAATCGGTCAAGACCCCCTTGAGATAGTCGGAGACGAGAATCACCTGAAAACGGTCGGCAATGGCACGAACGTGATTGAGCAGGCGCCGGGCCAAATCCCCGCTGATGGGATCTTTGCTTTCGCGGTCGATGCGCAGCATCTGCTGATTGCCGGCCAGCACCCGGGTCTTGCGGCTGGTCACCCGCCCGGGATCGCTGAAAATGCCGTCAACGGCGATCCCCTGAGCGGCAAGGAGCGAACGGAGCAGACGGCCGTCGCCATCCTCGCCCAAGACACTCACAACAGCGACCCGGCAGCCCAGAGCCACGAGATTGTTGACCACGTTGCCGGCGCCGCCAAGACGCAGATCCTCGCGAGTCACGTCCACGACCTGCACCGGCGCCTCGGGAGAAATGCGTTCGGCCTTGCCCCACAGATATTCGTCGAGCATCAGGTCGCCGATGACCAAGGCGTTGATATGGTTCAATCTAGAGAGGAAATTTTCTATTTCGGTACGGATCATGAGAGGAAGGCCCCGAGGGAAACATCAAAACGAAGAGGAACTTATACCATACCCCGGCGCTCCGTTGGAAGTTTTAATCTATCCTCTTACCTTAAACCGATCCAGCACCGCCATGGCGAAAAGAGGGATGTTGATTTCGTGATGGCCGGTCAGGGTGTAGCCTTTGCCGCCGCTGGAAGTGGGACGCTTGACCACGTTCTGCAAGGGGCGGTAATGCTGGGTCATGTCGAAGTTGGCGGTGCTGAAGTTGTCGACGTGATGCCCCAGATTCTGGGCGATGGAGAGAGCCTTGAGAAAGACCTCGGGCAAAAGAACCGCCGAGCCGACGTTGAGCCAGACCCCGCCGTCGCCGAGGTCGGCCACCACCGAAGTCAATAGGCGAAAATCCCGATAGCTCATCTCGCCGGTCACGGCGCCGTCCATCTGCGGATGCTGATGGATGATGTCGGTGCCGATGGCGACGTGCACGGTGACGGGAATGTCGTTTTCGACGCAGGCCGCCAGCAGGCTGTACTCCTTGAAGGGATGATTCGCCTCGATGATCCGCCGGCCGATCGCTTCGCCGAAGCCGTAACCCTTGGGAAGACCGTCGGCCAGCGCCTGATTCATGCCGCCGCCGGTCTCCTCGGAAAAGCCGAAATCCCCCGAATGCAGCACCGCGCCGACATCCTCGGAGGTGGCGCCGACCAGCGACACCTCGAAATCGTGGATCGTCGCCGAGCCGTTCATGGCCACGGCGGTAATCGCGCCGACCTCGATGAGCTTCTTGAGCACCGGTTGCAAGCCGCACTTGATCACATGCCCGCCCATGGCCAGCACCACCGGCCGCCCCTTCCCGCGCGCCGCGACCACCGCATCGACCACCCCCCGCAGATTGTCGGCGCCGAGCAGGCGGGGAAGGCCGGCGTAGAAATCGGCGAAACTCATCCCCGCTTCGGGGGCGCGGGCAAAATGGTCGCGGATATTGACCTTGTTGTCGCGGGTGGTAATGGAATAGGTGTGGATGCCGTCGAGGGCAATGCGTTCATATTTTTTTTGAGCCAAACCAGCCTCCTCGTCAAAGCTCAGCGTTGTAAACCATTCCGCAGTGTCCTTTCGGCCAAACGGCGGAAAAGCAGGCGCCGCCAGCCGCGAAGATCGGCGGCCTCCAGGTAGATATTCAGAAAACGTTCGAGGCCAAAAGCTTCCAGGGCATGAACATCTTCCCGATAGCGGAGAAAATGCCGGAAATTCCGGGCGCGCGCCCCGGCGCCCAAAGGACGGCGCCGAATACGCATGTCGGCGATGTCGATCAGACCCGGTTCATTCGAATCGGGCTGGATGATGACATTACCGAAATGAATCGAGCGGAAATAGATGCCGCGACGATGCAGCTCCGCGAGAAATCGGGCGAAACTTGCGAGCAAGCCATCCTGCCTCTCCCCCTTCTTCAGCGCCGAGCGCAAGGTTTCCCCCGGCAAGGGGCGATATGTCACCAGATGTCGGCGATTCTCGGGACAATAGGAGACGGAACAAACCTGCACCGTGGGAATGCCCAGACGGGCAAGGGTCTCCGCATTTTTACAAAAACGCAGGGCATAGGGGCGGAGAGCCGCCGTCGATAGACGCTTCTTGGTGCGAAAGATCTTGACGTAATTGCCGTCGGGGGCAATCAGGACTTTTTCACCATAGGC
>DIVU01000098.1:0-3032 GCA_002423365.1 Desulfuromonadaceae bacterium UBA6124
TCTCTCACCTGGAGGCCGGGGCTCGACGTGCGGCAACTGCTGACCCGGGTCCAAGCCGAAATTCCCACTCCCTTTCTCGACAGGCTGCTTGACGCCGACGGCAAGCTCATCCCCGGCACCATCATCCTTGTCGATCGCCACAACATCCACCATCTCGACGGCTTGCAAACGCTGATCGCCGATGGCGTGACCGTCGCCCTCTTTCCGCCGGGGGCGGGGGGATGAGCGGCAACCCTTCGCAGCGCTACGCCCGGCAGCTGCCGGTCTGGGGGGAGCAGCGTCAGCGGCGCCTCGCCTGCAGCACGGTGCTGGTCGCCGGTCTCGGCGGCCTCGGCGCCACCGTCGCCCAACTGCTCGCTCGCGCCGGGGTCGGCTGCCTCTATCTGGTCGATGACGGCAGGATCGACTGGCCCGACCTCAACCGGCAGACCCTGTACGGCGAGGGGGACATCGGCCGGGCGAAGCTCTCCGTGGCCGCCGAGCGGCTGGCGGCGATCAACTCGGCGGTGGAAGTCATCCCCCTGACCGGTCGCATCGACGAGGCGTTTGCCCTTCCGGCCGGAATTGAGGTCGTGGCCGACTGCCTCGACAACTGGCCGAGCCGCTTCGCCCTGCATCGGGCCGCGCCGGTCGGCGGCTGGTTTGTTCACGGCGCCGTGCAGGGGGAGCAGGGGCAGGTGCTCACCCTCAAGGTCGGCACCTCCCAGCCGCTGGAGCGGATTTTTTCTGGTCTGGCGCAGGCGCCGGGCCCCCTGCCGGTGACCCCGGATGGCGCGGCGATTGTCGCCGGCCTGATGACCAACGAAATCCTCGCTCTGCTTGGCGACGGGCCGAAACTTCTCGACCGCATTCTGGTGGTGGGGCTGGGGGATTTGCACTGGGCGTTTCTGGAGGTGTGAGCAAAGGGGAAAGGGAGCCTTGACGCGGCTTGTACTCTTCGTCGCATCCGCCGCGTGTCCCTCTTTCTCCTTGCAACCGATTCTGAATTCCCTATAATCGACACGTTGTTTTATTTATCGAGAAGCCAATATCGGCGGTTTTCCGCACTTTTTTAAAGGAGAGAGTTTATGCGCGCAGTAGTCATGGATGGTTTTGGCGGCGTCGAGGTGATGCGGGTCGATGAAGTGCCCAAGCCGACGCCGAAGGAGAATGAGGTTCTGATCAAGGTCGCGGCGACGTCCATCAACCGTCCCGACCTGGTACAGCGGGAAGGGAAGTATCCGGCCCCTCCCGGCGATTCGGAAATCCTCGGGCTGGAAGTTTCCGGCATCGTCGAGTCGGTCGGTTCGGCGGTGAGCGAGTGGAAACCGGGGGACCGGGTGCTGGCCCTGGTCGGCGGCGGCGGTTACGCCGAGTACGCGGTAGCCTACGCCAATCACGTCATGCCCATGCCCGCCTCGATGAGTTTCGAGGAAGCGGCCTGCGTCTGCGAATCGTACATCACCGCCTTCCTCAACGTCTTCATGATCGGCGAGCTGAAAAACGGACAGACCGCCATCCTGCACGGCGGCGGCGGCGGGGTCAACACGGCGGCCCTGCAATTGGCCAACGCCCTGACTCCCCAGGTAAAGAAGATTGTCACCGCCCATCCCAGCAAGCTGGAGCGGGTCAAGCAGCTCGGCGCCGACCTGGTTGTCGATTACACCACCACTCCGGACTTCTCCGACGCGGTCAAAGAGTTCACCAGCAAGAAGGGGGTCGATCTGATCCTCGACCACGTCGGCGCCAAGTATCTCGCCCCGAACATGAATTCTCTTGGCTATAAGGGCAAACTGGTGGTCATCGGCGTCATCTCCGGGATCAAGGCCGAACTCAACCTCGCCCTGATGATGGTCAAGCGTCAGCAGATCATCGGTTCGGTGCTGCGCAGTCGGCCGGTTTCGGAAAAAGGGGAGATCATCGCCGAGTTCATCGAGCGCGCTCTGCCCAGCTTCGCCGACCGGACCATCGTGCCGATCATTGAGAAGGTCTTCCCTATCGACGAGGTGGTCGAGGCCCATCGTATGATGGAAGAGGACAAGCATTTCGGCAAAATTGTTCTGAAAATCGCCGACCTGAAATAGGTTGAAGAAACGCCGCCCCCGCGTCGAATGCGCGCGGGGGCGGCGTTCCTCTTGTCCCTTCCCCCTCCCGCTCCGCCTTCTCCGCAACCTTTCCAAATTGTAATCTTCCGGCAAACTCCCGGTAACGGGGGATGCGTAGAATGATCCCAGGTCAGCAAGCTTCGCGGCGCCCCTCGGTTGCCCATTGGCCCCCTTGCGGCTACAATGACCGATGATTGATGGCGTCGCAAAAACTCACCAACTGCTGCGTTGCTGCAACTGGCTCGCTGCTTCGACGTACTTAAGTACGCCTCATTGCTCGCCAATTGCGCGCCTTGCATTTGGCGCTTTTTGCTTAGCCATCGAACGTGATGCTTTTTGCGAATGCATTATATGAAAACGAGGGTTCATGCGTATTCTGATTATTGAGGACGACGCCGAGACGGCGGCTTATCTGGTCAAGGGACTCTGCGAGAGCGGCCATCGCGCCGAGCGCGTCGGCGACGGCAAGGACGGGCTCTTTCGGGCGCTGGAAGAGGATTTTGACGTGCTGGTGGTCGACCGCATGCTGCCGGGGCTCGATGGCCTGGCCCTGATCCGCTCCCTGCGGGCGGCGGGCAGGAAGACCCCCGCGCTTTTTCTCAGCGCTCTCGGCGAGGTCGACGATCGGGTCGAAGGATTGCGCGCCGGGGGGGACGACTATCTGGTCAAGCCCTTCGCCTTTTCCGAACTGCTGGCCCGCCTCGAAGCCCTGATCCGCCGGGGGGAGGGGGAGCAGGCCCCGCGCACGGTGCTCAAGGTCGCCGACCTGGAGATGGATCTGCTGACCCGCACGGTGCGCCGCGCCGGGCGGAGCATCGAACTGCAACCCCGGGAGTTTCGCCTGCTCGAATACCTGCTGCGCCACAGCGGCCAGGTGGTGACCCGCACCATGCTCCTGGAGAGTGTCTGGGATTATCATTTCGATCCGCAGACCAACGTCATCGACGT
>DIVU01000098.1:3104-12345 GCA_002423365.1 Desulfuromonadaceae bacterium UBA6124
CTCGGCTTCATCTATTGGTCGACGGCGGGCTATATGGTGCGCCAGACCGACGCCGCCATCGAGGCCGAGGTGGTGGGGCTGGCGGAACGCTACGACCGCACCGGCCTGCCGGGACTGACCGCGCTGATCTCCGAGCGCATGGCTCGGGAGCCGAACGGCCCGGTGATGTATCTGCTCGCCGACCGCCGCCTGCATCCGCTCCTCGGCAACCTGAGCCGTTGGCCGCAGGGGGAGGAACCTCGGGCCGGTTGGCTGAGCTTTCGCCTGGAAGAGGACCGGGGCGCCGCGAAGAAGGGACACGTGGCCCGGGCGCGGCTGTTCAAGCTGGAAGGGGGATTGAATCTGCTGGTCGGGCGGGATGTGCACGAGCTGGAGAAGATCCAGCAGCTGATCGTCTCGACCCTGGCCTGGGGGCTGGCCCTCACCGCCGTTCTCGCCCTGGTCGGCGGCGCCCTGCTCAGCCGGGGCTTTCTGCGCCGAGTCGAGAGCATCAACGACACCTGCCGCGAGATCATCACCGGCGATCTCTCCCGGCGCATTCCCGTGAGCGGCGCCCAGGACGATTTCGATCAGCTGGCGGGCAATCTCAACGCCATGCTCGATCGGATCGAGGCCCTGATGTCCGGGGTGCGCCAGGTCTCCGACAACATCGCTCACGATCTGCGCACGCCCCTGGCGCGCCTGCGTAATCTGCTGGAGACGCTGCGCGGCCAAACCCAGGAGGAGCACAATCGTGAGCTGCTCGACCGGGCGGTGGCCGAAGCCGACGGCCTGCTGACCACCTTCAAGGCGCTTTTGCGCATCGGCCAAGTCGAGTCGGGGAGCCGCCGCGCCGGTTTTCAGGAGGTCGATCCAGCCGAGCTGCTGCGGGACGTCATCGAATTCTACGAGCCGCTGGCCGACGAGAAAGAGCAGCATATCGAGACCCATCTGCTCGCCGCCCCGAAGCTGCGCGGCGACCGCGACCTGCTTTTTCAGGCTTTCGCCAACCTGCTCGACAACGCCATCAAGTACACCCCGCCCCAGGGGCGCATCTGGGTGGCCCTGGCCGGAACGCGGGTGATCGTGGCCGATAACGGGCCGGGCATCCCGCCGGAAGCCCGGGACAAGGTCTTGCAGCGCTTCTATCGGCTGGAGGAAAGTCGCTCCACCCCCGGAAACGGCCTCGGCCTGGCGCTGGTGGCGGCGGTGGCGCAGCTGCACA
Organism: Desulfuromonadaceae bacterium UBA6124; assembly: GCA_002423365.1. Taxonomy (GTDB): domain Bacteria; phylum Desulfobacterota; class Desulfuromonadia; order Desulfuromonadales; family Trichloromonadaceae; genus Trichloromonas. The sequence continues at coordinate 4,309 of DIVU01000098.1, forward strand.
ACGCCCGCATCCGGCTCGAAGAGAATGGGCCGGGGCTGAGGGTGATTCTCAATTTTCCGGAAACGAGCGGATAGCCGCACATCCAACCACGCACCACGGAGGAACCCATGAAACATCGTCCGGCACATTTCATCATCCTGCTCTTGTCCCTGCTGCTGAGTCTGCCCTTTTCCGGGCTGGCGGCGGCTCCCCCCGATTTCGTCGTGCTCGCCAAGGAACTGAAACCGGCGGTGGTCAACATCAGCACCGCGCAGAAGGCCAAGCAGCAGCAGCGGCGGCCGATGCAGCCCCGCAGTCCTTTCAACCCGCACAACGACTTTTTCGACGATTTCTTCAATCGCTTCTTCGAGGGGATGCCGCAGGGTCCCAGCCAGAAACAGGCTCTCGGTTCGGGCTTCATCATCTCCAAGGACGGCTACATCATGACCAACGACCATGTCGTCAACGGCGCCGACACGGTGACGGTCAAGCTCTCCGACGGCCGCACCTTCGACGCGACCATCAAGGGGCAGGATGAAAAGCTCGATCTGGCGCTGCTCAAGATCGAGACCAAGGAAGCCCTGCCGGTCGCGGCGCTGGGGGACAGCGACAAGCTGGAGGTCGGCGAATGGGTGATGGCCATCGGCAACCCCTTTGGTCTGGAACAGACGGTGACCGCCGGTATCGTCTCGGCCAAGGGGCGGGTGATCGGCGCCGGGCCTTACGACGACTTTATCCAGACCGACGCCTCGATCAATCCGGGCAACTCCGGCGGCCCGCTCTTCAACAGTGACGGCCAGGTGGTCGGCATCAACACCGCGATCATCGCCGGCGGCCAGGGGATCGGTTTCGCCACCCCGGTGAACGCCGCCAAGGACATCCTCGACCAGCTCAAGGAAACCGGTCATGTTACCCGGGGCTGGTTGGGCGTCAGCGTGCAACCGATGACCGAAGAGCTGGCCGACTCCTTCGAGCTCAATGAGGCCAAAGGGGCGCTCGTCGCCGAGGTCACCAGTGATTCACCGGCGGGACGGGCCGGGGTCAAGCGCGGCGACATCATCGTCCGCTACGACGGCGCGGCGGTCAATGAAACCAAGGACCTGCCGCGGCTGGTGGCGGCGACGCCGGTGAACAAGACGGTCGATCTCGGCATTCTCCGTGACGGCAAGGAAAAGACCCTCAAGGTCAAGATCGCCAAACTGGAAGATGGCCAAAGCGCGGTGAGTGAGGGCGAGGAAGGCGGCGAGCCGGGACAACTCGGGCTGTCCCTCTCCAATATCTCCCCGGAACTGGCGGCCCGTCTCGGCCTCCAGGGCACCGACGGGGTGCTGATCAATGCCGTCGATCCCAACAGCTCGGCGGCCGCCAGCCAGCTGCGGCGGGGCGACGTGATTCTCGAAGTCAACGGCAAGGCGACCCCGAATGTCGCGGCCTTCACGTCCGCCGTGGGCAGGGTAAAGAAGGGGGATACGCTGCGTCTGCTGGTACAGCGCGGCGAATCGGTCCTTTACACCACGCTCAAGGCGGATTGATGAAGGCAGGGATGGAACCAGCCGCGCGGCGGATCTGCACCCATCCCTTTGCCTGGTGCGAAATCCATCCCGATGGGTCGGTCTTCAGCTGCTGTCCGGCCTGGCTGAAGACCCCCATCGGGAACCTGTTGGAACAATCCCTGGCGGAAATCTGGAACGGCCCCGCCGCGCGGGGCCTGCGCCGCAACATTCTCAACGGCACCTTTCACAACTGCAGCCGCAAGCGCTGCCCGCGCCTGGCTTGCGATGCGCCGCCGGTCATGGCCCTGGCCGAAGTCGCCGATCCGGAGCTGCGCGCCGCGCTGGAGCGGGGCAAGGTCCATCTTCCCTTCGGGCCGAAAATCCTCAATCTCTGTTTCGATCCCCGCTGCAACCTGAGCTGTCCCACCTGCCGTCCGTCGCCGGTCGTCCTCGATGCCGCCGGGCGGGAGCGGGTCGATCTTCTCGCCCGACGCATCGCCGAGCAGGCCGCGCCCCACGCCGAGGAACTGATCGTTTCCGGCTACGGCGATCCCTTCGGCAGTCCCGCCTACCGCGAGCTGTTGACCGCGATCACCCCGCGCAGATGGCCGCGTCTGCGTCGGGTGGGGTTGCACACCAACGGCCAGCTTTGGGACGCGGCCACCTGGGCGCAACTCGCCCACCTGCATCCGCTGGTCAAGACGGCGGAAATCTCCATCGACGCCGCCAGCGCCGCGACCTACGCCGAAAACCGCCGGGGCGGCGATTTCGGCCGCCTGCTGCGCAACCTCGACGTCATCGCCACCCTCGCCATCCCCCTCAAGTTCAGTTGCGTCGTCCAGCGCAACAACTACCGGGAACTCCCCGCCTTCGTCGAACAGGCCCGCCGTTACGGCGCTTCCGTTTATTTCAGCCGCCTGGTCAACTGGGGCACTTTCGACCGCGCCGAATTCGCCCGCCGCGCCGTGCATCTGCCCGACCATCCCGAACACGAAGAACTGTGCGCCATCCTTCGTCAATTCGACGGCCTTGCCGACGTCGATCTCGGCAACCTGCGGCTGCTGCTGTGAATTTTCCGTCAGGTTTGTCTTTATTGGCTGGTTGCCGCACAGGGAAAATCTTGGCCGGTCCCAACGCAGCGCCCAATGCAAAGACATTTCCCCTCTGACTCACTCCTCACTAATATCAAAGCTCACGGAGATGTCTTTTCGGTCTTCATTTCGAAACTCTCGCCCGAGGTGTTGGATTGCAGGCGCTTCGCCGTTTCGTAAAGCGTTTCAAAACGTAATGGTGATACATGGAAGGTCTTGTCGAAACTGGCGGTCGCGAGCCTGGTTCCGTCCGGGCTGAACGCCACGGCGCTTACCGCGTTTTGATGAACGGTGATGGTTTTTACGAGCTGGTTCCCGGCCGTGTCGAAGACGCGAACAATGGCATCATCGCACCCGACAGCGATTTGCCCGCCATCCTGGCTGTAGGCGAGAGCGCGGCAGTAGCCGGCCCCCTCGACCGTAATAATGCTATTGGGCTCCTTCTCTTCCTTCTCTGCCTGGCTAAAAGCCGTTACCGGCCACAGGTAAACCCAATGTCTGAACAGGGCGGCGACGGTTGCGCCATCGGGGCTGAAGGCCATTCTGGTGAAGGCAGGAGTTTTATCGCCTTGGACGACGGGGGCGGCGATCGTTCCGAGATGCTCTCCGGAAATGCTCCAAAGCTGCAATTTGCCATCGTAGCCCGCGGTTGCCCACTGGTCTTCTTTTAACGGGTGAAAAGCAACGGCAGAGGCTTGCGCCCAGTTTTGGCTGAAATGCTTCACCGGGATCGCCGCGGCTTGGTCGTCGGGGTTATCGAGGGGGTAGAGCCAGGCATAGCCATCCGCGCCTGCGCTGGCCAGGAACTTCCCGTTCGGGCTGAACGCCAGGTCGCGAAGTTGGTCCTCATGTTTTTCGAAATTCACGATCATGTCGCCCGACGCTACGTCCCAGAGTTTCACGCTTTTGTCGAACCCTGCGGTGGCCACGCGGGTTCCTTTGGGATCAAGGGCAACACTGAAGACCTGATCCGTGTGGTTTCGCAGCGTATGCATCAATCGCGGTTGACTTCCGGAGACGTTCCACAGTTTTGCCGTCCGATCGGCACCACCGGTGGCGAGGGTCGTACCGTTCGGACCAAAGGCGATACTGGTGACGGCGCCGGTGTGCCCCGCGATATTCCAGAATTTGACGGTGCGGTCGCGGCTCGCGCTGGCCAGATGATGACCGTTCGGAGTGAAACTGACGGCTTCCACAAAACCACGGTGACCTCTGAGCGTGAGCATGTTCTCGCCGGTTTTGGCATCCCAAAGCTTCACCATATTATCGCCGCCCCCGCTCGCGATCCGCGTGCCGTCCGGACTGATGGCGATGCAGCGCACGCGCTCGCCATGGCCGGCGAGGATGCGCTCAACCCATTTGACAGAAGTCGATTCCGGCCATGGCGACGGCCCGGCCGATCTGGCCAGAATCCCCTCCAGGGAATCGTGCGCCGGTTTCCACACGCGAACGTAATTGTCGCGACTGGCGGTCACCAGCGACTTTCCGTCTGGGGTGAACATGACCGCGTCGCTCTCCTTCCGGGTGGGAACACGCAGGCGTTCGGTTTTTGTGGCGATGTGCCAGATGCCCGTTGCGGTCCGGTCGGGTCCGCCGAACTCGACGTTGGCCGTGGCCAGGTATCCTCCGTCAGGGCTGAAGTCGAGCCCCATAACCCGGTCCCCTTGCACGTCGATGGTGGCAATGGGGTCGGGCCTTGGAGACGGCGATGCCAGATCCCAGACTTTAATGACGCGCTCGTTGCCGCTGTCGGCAGTGGCCAGGCGACTGCCGTCGCGGTTGACGGCAAATGCGGAGTAGATAGGTCCACCATGGGCGAAAGACCGAATGGGCGTATGCGGATTATCGAGGGACCAGAGGTATGCCGTGTCATCAGCGACCGTCACCAGCCTGTCGCCGGTCGGCAGGAAGGCGACGTCACGGACCCACTTTTCGTGCCCGAAGACAAAAGGCGTCTTCCGGGGATGTCCGGTCGAGAGATCCCACACCCGCGCGTTCCCATCCTTGCCGGCGGTCGCCAGCATTAGACCTTCCGGGTCCGGGCTGAAGGCGATATCGGAAACCAAATCTCCGGCGCGCAGTGTCCATTCGAGCCGTGATGTCTGGATGGCATGCCGTAAAGCGTCCTCCGCCGCCGGCGTGGATGAGAAACCGAGGCGGACGGCCTGAATCGGGGACATCCCGAAGAGGGCGGTCTTCTCAACCGCTTCCAGGGCCAAGTCAAGGCTGCGTCCGGGATCGAACAGGGCGGTATAGACCGACTCTGCCGCCTTCTGGTTCGCTTCGGCACGAAGCTCTTCCCAGGTTGCGTAGAGCCATCCCGCAATGGCGACCGCGGTCATGGTCGCAAGGGCCGCCAGCCACTGGTGGAGAGCGCGCTTGGCGGCATGCTCGCGGGCATGCTTAACGGCCAGGCTACGTTCCTGGCCGGCAACGTAGCCGTGCAGCCAGTCGAGAATGGCCGGGGCGAGAACGTCGTGAAAGATCTCGTAACGCACCGCTCTTGGATTGTCGGGTGGTGCCGCGACCGTGCGCAAAATACGATGATCTTCTAGCGACTTCAGGACACTCGGCACCCGTGCGGCGAGATCCCCTGCCCAGCCGATGAGATCTTCCCTCCAGCATGCCACCTTGGTGCCGCTCGGTGTGACAAGGCGGTCGAAGAAAGTGGCGCAGACCTCCTTGCTGGCCTCATCGAGATTGGACATGACATCGCCCAGGTGGGTGCGGACAATTTCCCTGGCGCCCTTCAGCCGATCGAGGGTTTCACGACGAAGGGCGTTAGAGCCCACCCCCTTTTCTTCCTTCCAGAGGCGTACCATGACCAACTGCAGAAAGGGGGCTTCGACTTGGTTTTTTTCCTGTTGGGGAGCGCCGTTGCCGCCGTGACGCCCCGCAGAGACCTGCCCCGTCACGACCTGCCGGATCAGCTCATTGATGAGGTCATCCTCGATGGTGACGGCCGCCCCTTCCCTTGCATACTTCTGGTTCCAGACCGTAAGCGGCCTGCGGATTGCCTCCGCGGCCCCGCCCGGGTCAAGGTGACTCAATGCCAGACGGTTGCTCATCAGCTCGGGGATGCGTTCCTTGAAGCGGTCGAGCTTTGCCAGGCTGTCGTCGCGCAGGGAGATGAGAAAGCCGACATCGATGTCGTCGCGGTTCACGGCGCGGGCGAGTTGCGCTTCGAACGAGGAGGAGTCGGAGGATTTCGGATGGTAGAGAAAGTACTCCTCGAACTGGTCGAGGATGACGAGAACTGTTTCATGGGCAGCCTCGGCGCAGGCCCGGAGAATCTCGTCGAAGGGCAGGGTTTCAGCGGGTTTGGGTTGGTCGCGCCCCGCTTTCCACACCTCATCAATGCAGTCGCGGGTAAGCTCCTGCAGGAACTCGTTCTTGACCCAATCGCGAAAGACAATGACGGGCGTCTTCGGCCGCTCCCGGCGTAGCTGTGGTACGACGCCGGCCATCAGCACGGAACTTTTTCCGACACCACTCGCCCCGTAGAGGATGGTCAAGGGCGATGCGATCATGTTCGCAATAATGATGCGCTGATCGCTTTCGCGACCGAAAAAAAACTCGCGGTCAGTCTCCTGGAAGGGCTGCAGACCGACGTAGGGGCAGATTTTCCGTTCTCCGTCGACGTTCATTTCCGCATTTTCTCCGCCAGAGTGGACACGAATTCGTCGATATCGATTGCGTGCGGGTAAACGCCTCGCTTTTGCCAGAACTTGGTTTCCAACTCGGAAAATTCACTGTCGATCGCCCACGACGGCACCTCGTCCTCGTCAAAGGCGGCGGCGCGCTTGGCGAAAAACCTGTTAATGCTGAGCAGGATAGTGCGGAAGTTCCAATCCCGAAGGCTGTAGCCGATAAACAGGAGGCTACGGTCATGACAATAGGCGGAGAACAGCGAAGGAATGGCTGACTTGCTCGCAACGCGCGAGATGAACTCGACATGGTCCATCTCCGTGATGACGAAACCGTCCCACTCATCCGTCTCGGGCAGGATCGAGCCGTGCATCTTAAAAATGACGCTGGTGGTCTCGAGGTCGATGTCCAAGGCATTGGGCGCCAGCGCTTTGGGCTCAGTGGCACCGTGGGGCCACCACAGGATGGCGTTCGCCAGGTCTTTGCGGTCGGGGGGGTAGACCACCAGATCGTAAGGTTTTTTCGCGGCGCGGAAGGCGCTTTCGAGCTGTATGTCGTAGTTGGCCGTAAGGATAAGCAGCGGCCTCGGAATCTCCGCAAGAAACCGGTAGAGAGAAGGAATGGGAGCCCCCGCGACCGCATCGGAACCAAGGAGCTGCCGTAGCCGTTCACGTAGCGCGCCTCGCGTATGGAAGGCCTCGTAGTAAGAGGCGACCTCTTCGAGGTGGCCCTCTTCTTCCTTGGACGGGAAGCCCGCCTCGTGGGCAAGAAAATGCGAGAGCTCCACGCCGCTCGGCAGGAAATCCGGCGCTCCCGGGTTCCAGTGGCTGTCCGGCGAACGGCCGCACTGCCTTGCACCGAGCCCGATGATGGGGACAACCCGCCCGGCGCCGAAGGCTCTGGCAATAATGCTGTATGGGGGCGGAACCTTGGCCTTGGGGGGGGCCTCTTTGGCGAGACGGCTTTCGATAAAGGCCCGGAGGTCGTTGCGTAACCGGTCGCGAAACCCCTGCGGAGTTTCGTACTCGGAAAACCCCCCCTTCAACGTGCCGCCGGGACCCCGAAACCGTTCGAAAAACTGCTGAACTCGCTGGAACTGCTCAAACTTGGTGACGGATTCCCGGTCGGCGGGGTCGAGTTCGACCTTGGCCGTTCTGCGGTAGACGAGAATGTGGGGTGTTGGCCTGGCCGTGATCGCATCCTCATATTCCCATTCGGTACCAGAGAGATACGGCGCGCCGTCAGGCTTCTTGTATTCGTCCGGAAGCGGCGTTCCCAAACGTGACCACAGGATGACGACGACCACATCGCATTCCGACGGTTTGGCGAGACCACGATTCACAGCTTCCTGCGGCGTGAGCGTCGCTGGCATCGCGACCGGGGCATCCGGGTCGTCCCAGAGCATCGCCTCGCAAGTAACCTGGCCGCGCAGCAGCGGGTCTTTCGGCAGCTCCTGCTCGATCACTTGCTGGGCAAAGGTCCGTTCGTCACCTACATCTCCCGGCGATGAAAGAAAAAAACGCAGATGCATTCGTCCGTCCTCGCTGTTTGGTTTGTATCAGGAATTCATCTTATAACTTGTCGATAATAAGAACAGCTTAGCATGTCCTCATGATTCTGTTTTGTTTTGACCCGTGTTTTTAATAGTCATGGCCCCTGCACAAAGCGTTTGTTTCGGGCACTATTCACTGGTGAGGACAGATTTCTTCTTCACCTGCTCTATAAAAAAAACGCGTTGACCCGGTGTGCGACTATCCCCGCACTTCAGGGCGGGGAAGGGGCGGCGGCGAATTAGAATTGAGTTTTTGAGCGAATCCGGCAAAAAA
>DIVU01000284.1 GCA_002423365.1 Desulfuromonadaceae bacterium UBA6124
TCCCCGGCCAGGGAGAGGGTCAGACTCTGCTCGTAATGCTCCGTCGGTTTGATTTTACCGTCGACGGAGATCAGGTAGTTGTCCCGCTTCTGCAGGAAGTGGCGATCGTCCACCGGCCCGACACCGTAGAGGAAGTCGTCGAGTTCCGAACGATCGCGGCTGTAGCGCAGGTTGAGCCCCAGTTCGGCCTGCTCCGTCGGCGTGAGGCGGATGCGCGAGGAGACCGCGCTCTTCTGGTAGCCGTCCCGTTCCGAGCCGCTCTTCGCCACGGAGATGCCGTCGGTGTCGAAACGGTCGGCGGTCAGGCGGTAATTCCAGAGTTCATTGGCGGCGGCGAGGGTCGCCGTGCTTTTCACTGTCCGGTAGGAGCCGGCTTCCGTGGTCAAGCTCACTTTGGACTGGTCCGCGCCCTGGCGGGTGATGATGTTGATGACCCCGGCCATGGCTTCCGAGCCGTACAGGGTGCTCTGTGGGCCTTTAATGATTTCGATGCGTTCGATGTCGCTGGTGGCGATGCCGGAGATATCGACCGAGCCGGTGCTAGGGCTATTGATCTTGACTCCGTCGATGAGCACCAGTACGTGCGCGCTGTTGCCGCCGCGCAAAAAGATCGAGGTGTTTTTCCCGGTTCCACCGCTTTGCGCCAGGCTGAGACCGGGCTGACCCCGGAGCAGGTCGGTGACGAAGGGGACGCCCTTGGCCTCGATCTCTTCCCGGTTGATGACCCGCAGATCCTGGGTCACGGTCTCTTCCGGTTCCGCCCAGGGGGAAGCGGTAACGACGATTCCCGGCAGGGTGGCGACCTCGGCCCAGGTCGGGACCGTTGGCAAGAGGAGTAGGGACAGGGACAGACAGACGATGCGTTTGAACATGAGGGAACCTCCCGCGAAGTTAGCGGACGCAAACGGTATTCCGGCTCAGGGCGACCTACTGACCCGCCTTCCCGGGAGAGTTCCCAGTGGCTGTTCCCATACCAAACGCATGGGCAGGCGTTCGTTCCCATCACGGCTGCGGGGCAGCGGGGGCATCGCACCCCTCTTCCTCGTATCCGTCCGTGGTTAAACAAGATTTTGAATATACTTAAAATTAAAAAAGACTGTTGCTGACCACCGAGTCACAGAGATCACAGAGAAATTCTCTGTTTTTACTCTGGGTTCTCTGAGCCTCTGTGGTAAAGCCGCTTTTATCTTGGATGAATCAACGGGGAAGGAGCCTCGCGCCGGCAAACCAGGCGTGGGACGGGTGAAGAGCGGATTGTGCTGGGATGGTTGCCGCGAGTATGCGGAAATCGAACACCTGTGCCTCCCCCGAGGCCTGCGAACGAAGCGGTATTCCGGCTTGGGGCGACCTACTGACCCGCCTTCCCGGGAGTGTTCCCAGTGGCTCTTCCCATGACCTACGCATGGGCGGGTGTTCGTTCCCCTCACGGCTGCGGGGCAGCGGGGGTTTCGCACCCCTCTTCCGCGCTTCGTTCGTGGTTTTTAAATGGACTGGGAGCCGTCACGCGGGACAGCCCCGTTTTTCTGGACGGCGAAGATTAACACGATTTCCCCGCGGGGGGAAGGTGAAAAAACGTCCGGTGTTGAAGCTGAAATTGGTGGTTTATGCGTCGACTTCCCCGGGGTTGCCCCGGTCGTCGTGGCTCATGACGATGCGTCGCTGTTTCTGCCATTGGCGCACCTGTTCTTCATCCACCTGGAAAAAGAGCGCAAGCTGCACGGAGGTCAGGGGTTCGGGGTGGCGGGTGCGGCGTTCGTGGTGCTGAAAGCGCAGCTGGTTGTAGATCGCCCAGCCGATAAGCAGGCCGCCGATGCCGACGACCACCAGGGGATAGATGAAGGGAACTTTCAACAGGCTGAGCCAGCCGTCCCGTTCGAACATCGCCAGGTTGAAGAGGTGGGCGCCGGTGAACCAGGCGAAGAGGGTAAGCAGGGGGCGCAGGAGCATGGCGAAACCGACCCAGAAGGCACCGGTCAGCAGGCGCTGGCTGTAGCGCTGAAGGCGGCTTGCACCCTTGGGGTTTCTGATGACCGGGGGTTTCATCGGGAACCTTCCTCTCGGCGTTGGGTCACGCCCCGATCCGGGCTGACCCAGGTGGCCCGCCGCCCGCGTTTTTTGAAGAGCGCCTTGGGTAGCCCGACGATGGAGGTCAGCAGGCTGATCATCCAGAAAGCCAAGGGATACCAGATCATCCAATAGTAATAACGGCTGAGACCCTTTTCATAGCGCGAGTCGATGCGCAGGCTGATGGCGAACTGCAAGAGACAGGTCAGACCGAGAATGACCCCGGGCCAGTCGGGAATCATCGAGGGAATTTCCAGATAGTCGGGGAGCGGGAAAAAGAGACCGAGGCTCCAGAGAATCGCAACTCCCAGCATGCTGTAGCTCCAGACGACACTGGTGGTGAATTCGAGATAGACCGGCCACATGCGCCGGCGCTTCCAGCTGAAGAGCCCCAAGGTATTGCGCAACAGCACCTCGTAGCCCCCTTGCGCCCAGCGCAGGCGTTGCTTCCACAGGCCGCGCAGGGTCTCGGGCATGAGAATCCAGCAGAGGGCGTTGGGCTCATAGCGAACGTCCCAGTGGTTGATCTGCATCTTCCAGCTGATGTCGATATCCTCCGTGACCATGTCCAGGCTCCAGTACCCGACCTGGTGCAGGGCGGTTTTGCGGAAGCCCGAGACGACGCCGGAGACGGTAAAGATGCGCCCATAGATGCGCTGCGCCCGTTTGATCATGCCGATGATCGCGGAAAACTCCCCGACCTGCAATTTGCCGAGCAGGGTCGAACGGGTGCGGATGCGGGGATTGCCGGTGACCGCGCCGACCCGGGCGCCCTGGACGAAATGGCTCATGATCCAGCTGGTGGCGTGGGGATCGAGCAGGGCGTCGCCGTCGATGCAGACAAGAAATTCGTGGGGGGAAACCAGGGCCGCCATGCGCAGGCCCATGGCTTTGCCCTGGTTGCGGGCGAAGTGCAGCACCCGCAGTTGCGGATGTTTTTCGGCCAGCTCGTCGAGGAGGAGGCCGGTGTTGTCGCGGCTGCCGTCGTTGACGGCGATGACCTCGAAATGGGGATAGGTCTGGGCCAGCAGGGCGGCAATGGTTTCGCGCACGTTGTCCCCTTCGTTATGGCAAGGGACGACCAGGGAGACCCCGGGATAGCGGGGAAGAACCGGTTCGTGGGTATGGTCGGGGCGACCCCGCTCCCGGCGCCAGTAATAGTAGACGGCGCCGATCATCCACAGATAGGCCATGAAGAGCGGGTAGAAGAGCAGAAAAGCGAAGAGAAAGCCGCGAATATGTTCGAGATAGTCGAGAATTATCATGGCAGGTAAGGAAATGTGCGCAGGGACATGACCGGCATCAGGGTCTTGACCTCCGGGCGCTCGCCGGGAAAGTCGTCGGGATAATAGCCGTAATGGCGCGCGCCCCAGCGCTCCAGCAGGCGCATCCAGCGGGCCAGGGTTTCGGCGGGAATCGGCGCGTTGTCGCGGCGCCAGTCGACGCTCTGCAATTCGAAGACGACCTTCTCCAGGGCGCCGGGATGTTCCGCGATTTTCGCCGCGAGGGTGGCGAGCCAGGCCTCGGGGTCCCTTGCTCCCTCCATGTAGGGCATGGCCATGACCGCCGTGAAATCGTAATGTTCCAGAAAGCGCGGCAGGCTCTGGGCGAACCAGTCGACGCTGGC
>DIVU01000044.1 GCA_002423365.1 Desulfuromonadaceae bacterium UBA6124
ATGACCGCCGCGACCGAGACGAGGGCTGGAATGAAGAGTCGCATCTCCTTCTCCCCTTCAGGTGCAAAACACCAGTCAACCATCGGGCTCTTCCGCCGCCTTTACAACGGCCCAGCCGGGGCACCCCCTTCGAGGAAGAAGGAGCCATCAAAAGGCCGGTCGATGGCCACGACCGGCGTCCAACACCGTCGCCGAAAACCGGGGATTTCGGGGATCTCAGGTCCAATTAGGAGTACAGCATTTAACTGTCACGTGAAAAGTACCACCAATGAACAACGAAACCTCACCTTTTAGGGAATATTTAAACCGGCCTAACCCTTTACAATACATTCTGGAGAAATCGGCTGCCCCTGTGAGGGGGGAGTGGAGACACAGAGCGCTCGGGGAAGGGATTTGTCGCGCGGCCGTCCGACAGGGCGCGCGCGGCAAAAGAGGCCCGACGCGCGGGGCAATGGAGACAGAGATGGGACGCAAGGAGACTCTTTTGGTCGACCGAAGCAAGCTGTTCCGGGAAGGGTTGAAAACCTTTCTTGCCGACTCGCCGTTCCCGGCGATGGCCGAGGCGACCGAACTGCGGGAAGCGGCGGTCCTTGTCAGGGAAGGATTGACGCCGGACATCATCATTCTCGACTTCATGGAGGGCAATCCGCAGGACCTGGAGGCGATCCGCGAGATCCGCCAGTTGCGTCCGGACGGAAAGATCGTGCTCCTGGCGAACGACGTGTCGGCCCGCAAGCTGACCCAGGCTCTCGATACCGGCATCGATGCCTGCCTGGTCAAGAACATCACGTCCGACGCCCTGATCAAATACCTGGGGCTGGTGGTGGCGGGCGAGCGGGTCTTTCCGGTGGAACTGGCCCGGCTGTTGATCGACGGTAAACTGGACGGCGGCCGTCGGAATGGCACCTCCTCGCACAACGGCCTTTCCCAGCGGGAGGTCGAGATCCTGGGTTGCCTGGTCAATGGCGACCCCAACAAAGTCATCGCCAATCGCCTGAAGATCACCGAGGCGACGGTCAAGGTTCACCTGAAGGGGCTGCTGCGGAAAATCAACGTGGCCAACCGGACGCAAGCCGCCATGTGGGCGGTCAACAACGGCGTCGATCGTCATTGCGTGTTCGACCATTGAAAGCCAGCGCGCGAGGGGTACTGCGGCGAAGCGGCGCAAGGCCGCTCGCCGGCAGGTCTTCCAGTGGGATCGCGAACAGCCGCATCCCAAGGCTCCCAGGCGGCGGAAAAACACGTCGGGCGTGGCGTCATTCCTCGCCCGACCGCGGTCCGACCCCGGGCGCTTCCTCCCACGTCCAGTTTGAAGCCTGAACCGTCCCCGCGGCCCCGTCATGCGGCTGGATCGACGGCCGGCCGTCGGGGCCGCACACCAGCAGCGCGACCGGCACGCGATTTCCCGGCAAACAGGTCTTTCGATAGACGCAGGCGCTCGCCCGCACCGCCGAGGTCTCCGCCCCGGAGTTCGCAGGCGACGGCGGCTCGAGCTGTGCGGTGCATGCCTCAAGAACCGCCGCCTCGGTGGCCTGGAACAACTCCGGCCCCTTCTCCTTGACCCATTGGCTTTCGCGGAAGGCCGGCGAATTGGGACCTGCAGCCGACGGGCCACCATTCCCCCCGGCCGCCATGCCGAGTGCCGAGGCGATCGTCAGCGGAAGGCAGCTGCTCAGTGCAATGGCCGCACTGCCAAGAAGCACGAATTTGAAAACGGGCCCCATGGCGCCAGGATACGACGGATGCCCATGCCATAAAGCAGGTATCGGGAGTACCCCCTTCGCACCCCGGCGGAAACGGCCAGGGACCCTGCCGTCGCCGACATCCCCCGGCGAACGGCAGGGACCGCCCCTTTCAGGAGCGGACCGGCTCGTATTGAGCGGAAACGATGGCCGCCTGCGTGCGGTTCTTCACGCGGAGCTGGCGATAGATGGTTTTAAGATGAACTTTGACCGTGCTTTCCAGGATGCCCAGGTTGCGGGCGATCTCTTTGTTCGAGGCGCCGTCTTTCAGGGCCATCAAAATCTCGGTCTGCCGGGTTGTCAGACGCCGTCCCCGGCGACGAAGGTCGGCCTCGGTCCATTTCGGCAGCGGCCGTTTGCGGTCGGCCGCGCCGCCGCTTGCACTACGAGGCATGACCCCGCGGCCGGCACGATTCGCGTTCTCCGGCCGGGCAACGATATTGGCGGTTGGCAGGCCCGCGATGCCATTCCCGAGCATGTGCCCGTGAATGGGTCGCAGCGACTTCAAATCCAGCAGGATGACCTTGTTTTCGCCGACGTCCCCGGTCTTGGCTTGCTCAGCCCGGTCCTCCGGGCACGGAATTAGAAGATAGGACCGATGCTGTCCATCATTCCCCCCCTGTTGACCATCCGGTGCCATGATAACCCATAGTGGTGAATCCATATCTTGCTCCCCCTGGGTTTGCCGAGTCTAACGAACAAGTATGCAATTTTCTGTGGATAATTTCCCCATCACGGGTACGGAAAATTGCCATAGGCCTCCCTGTTTCTCCCGGCTAGCGGCCTTTCCGGCAACAAACCCCCACCATGCTTGTCGAATAGATCGCACCTCCCCAACCCCACACAATCCGCAAAAAGTGCCGGTAGCACACAGAGGCGCACGGAATATGCCGTCGCAATCTGCGGGTTATCCACAGCGATGTCGGGAAAACATGTGGATGAAAGCGGTTCAATCGGACTCATCCCTGGCCTGGCGGCCCTCAATCGCAATACGTGTAAGGTCCTCGCGGGAGCGGGCCCGCAACTTCTGCATCATGCGGGCCCTATGAAATTCCACGGTACGAACGCTCATGGTCAGTTCGGCGGCGATCGTCTTGTTGGACTTGCCCAGCCCCAGCCTCTCCAGGATGTCTCTTTCCCGCGGGGTAAGGCCTTGGAGCAAGGCGTCGATATCCTTAAGCCGGGATTTTTCGGCGAGATGCTC
>DIVU01000348.1 GCA_002423365.1 Desulfuromonadaceae bacterium UBA6124
CTTCCGTGCGCCGGGGCCCGAAGCGATCGAGGAGAATGCCGAGCGGCAGCTGGAAGGCCGCGAAGGTGAGGAAATAGGTGCTGGTGAGCAGCCCGAGGGCGCCGGCGTCGAGCGCCAGGTCCCCCACCAGGTCGGGGGCGATGACGGCGTTGACCACGCGGAACACGTAGGACAGGAAATAGCCCAGCGCGAAGGGAACGAAGACGCGAATTGCGACGATCAAGGCGGGAACTCCGGGGCCGGGTGCCATCGGCGGGACGGGGATCATAGCGGATTTTCGGGCCGGCGGAACCGCCAAGAGGGCGGCGGCGGGGCCGGAAATGACGATTATGCGGTTTTGCTAATGTCTGTTAATGTATTGAAAATAAAAAAGAAAGTGCGGAATCACGAAAAATTTTATCGTCATTTCTCGTCATTTATCGTCATTTCTGGGTTTTTTTGTTTGTTTCCAAGGGGTTGGGTGGAGTCGCCAGGAGCCTCTTGTCGTCATACCGGCCGCGGCCCGGCGGAGAGCCGGAATCTGGAACCGGCGGCTTTCCGGGTGTCCGGCGTCGCGAAGGTGGCCGCCCTTTTCCGGCGGCGGTGCATATGCCTATTTACCTTTAAAAGATCTAAAAAAGGAATAATAGCATATTATAGATGGAAAGTCAAGGCGGATCTGTGGTTCCGCCTTTTGGAACGGCAAATGCGGCTTCGCCGATTACGGGGGGCCGCGCCAAGCACTACCGCGTCCACTTCGGACGCGGACCCAGGATGGCCCCCGTCGAGGTCGATGATGCCGTCATCGACGCGCCGCTCGCCAATCGTCAGGCGCCGCGGCGCCGAGTGACGGGACGAAGCGGATACGCAGGCTTTATGGGGCGCCAGAGGGTCGGTAGTTGGAAAACGGGAGTAGCGATAATGACCGTTCTTTCTAAGCTTTACCTATCGAGTTGCGCTGTTCACAACGGCCCCACTTTGCCGACGGGAAGTTGTGATTACGGTTTGGCTATAGGTAACAGAAAATATCTGCCATGGCTGGGTCATCTGGGTTGTATAGCGGCCTTGTTCCTTGGAAGCTACGTTCGCTGGCTTTTAACTCAACCATTTTGTCGACGCTGAAAAGCCGCCATGGCGGTTCCTTGCCGGAAACACTTTCGCCGGCAACTTGGTAGGCTCGAATTAGCTCATTTCCCTTTTTGGTTTCCCCATAGACGTGAGGCTCTACGACACGATGGAGCCCATCGTATGTAAATTCGAGGCACTGGTACCTTTCCATGGCCTCACAAATAAGCTGGATCATCTCATATCCTCCCGGTTGAGATGCTCAACATTTTACAGCTTATATAGTGTGAGAGTCGAATCGGTGTCGTAGAACTGGGTAGGCAACTTGAGGCGTGACTACGCCATCATTCAAGGGCCTCATCAAACCAAGGCCAAGCAAGTAATATCATTTGGAAAAAAAAGCGAGCTAGGAGTTGAGTTCAACTGCGTGGATCAAAGACGTGGACAATTGCGCTCTGCTATCAAACACACGGCCAAACCCTTCCACCCAGGGACGCATGGAAGTCGGAGAAGTTGCCTGCGGGATGGTTTTGCCAAATTCCTGAAGGGCCATCTGATAGGCATCTATCCGTAAGTGGTAGTCCTTGGCGAACATCGTCTTCAAATCGTCAGTCAAGCGCATTTCCTTTGCGATCTCACTCCGCATTTGCGCCTGAACGGAGGCAACGTCACCCTCCGAGGTGACGGCACGAATATAGTCGCCAACGAGGGCAAATAGCACGTCACCACTCGCCGTGAACTGCATAACGCGGCTTGTCTTCGCGATATACGCCTGGACCTTCATGTCCTTGGTATAGGTGACGTAATTGGAGATGCCAGCCGACACGAACGCACTCAACACAAGCGATAGGCCAAGGTTTGCCCAACCGCTTTTTAGTCGCTCTAATGTGAATGGTTTCATTACTCGACCTCATAGGCCATCAGCGATGCCCACCGTTACGCCCGGTCGAAGCCCAGCACGTTCTTGAGACTCTCTCATAGACTTACATACTTCCCACAATTGGTCAATATCAAAAATATTCAAAAAACGTTGAGTGGCTTCCGAAACAATCGCGGTACAGGCATCGTCGTCAGGTGCATAAGAATTAATGATGGCAATCCCTGCGAGATTACTTTGAACTTCTTGAGCTGTAGCGCACTGAGAGAGGGCTGATAGAGCTGCCATGCATGCAACTATTGCCAACGCAGTTGGTTTTGCCCCTACAAATCTGCTAAATCCCATAGAATGTATATCACTAGAAAATGAGCACGAATATTCCATCCCAGGATTCGACAAAAATATTTCTAGAACATCGGTGTCTATCGCGTCATCACCGTTGTTTTCAACATATTCGCACAATGAAGCGCTCAGATTTGATATAAGACCGATTAGTGCGGTTTCTCTGTCGGTGTAATCATTGTTTTCATTATATATAACAGAGCTACATTGCTCTCCAAATTTAAAGCATTCAAAAGCAAACGACAGCGTTTCAACAAACAGAGACCGTTCGAGTAGCGTAAAAGGATGCTCGTGGCGGAGGGAAGAACGAAGATTTCCCGACACTTGATGCTCAGGAATAGTGCGTAACCATCTGATTGGCCTTGCGGGAATTGGGGCATCCCCATACCTAGGCTCATAAAAGGCCACAACGCGCCGATTTGGCGGTTGGATGAATTGGCCGATTCGAATGCGCCCCTCGCTGAGAGTGCTTGGAACGATTACCAAGTCTCCTCTGCTTGCGACTTCAAAAAAATTAACCACTGCTTGCCGGTAGCGGCCACGAGTAGTCGTCTTGCGCGCGCCTCTAAACTGCCCCGGTTGGACGTCAGGGGCGTGGTCGTGACCATATCTACGCTTCAGTTCAGCTATTTTTTGCGAGGCCAGAACACGGCTCAGAAGGTCATCCGCTTGTGCCAGTTCTCCCTCAGGCAATTCAAGTCCAGGCAGATCGAGAAAAGCAACCCGCTGCTCATCGAACGTGCGTAGGAACTTATAAGAGGACCCTGGAAACAGTCGCCATACGCGCGTCTGCGGCGGAATAATCGCCGCACGCAAATCGATTTCAATCATTTACGCCCCCGAACGATCCGCATCCCCTGTGGGTTGTGAGCTTATATAGAGGGGCGGAAGCCGTCCACTCGTAATTGAATATTTGCCATAGCTTACCGCGAGGGTGCGGGGACCGTTATCACTGTAGCCCTGGGAGGATCATTGGAAGAGCCTCTCGCCGTTATCCCGGCGTAGCGCCGTGAAGAACCAGCGGTTACTCGGGAGTCTCGCCCGTACCTGGACGCTGCCCCACGTCCTTGCCCATAGCGTCAGTTTGTGTCTATTTACCTTTTGTGCAGCTAAAAAAGGAATAATAGCATATTTTAGATCGAAAATCAAGTGATGTGATTGCAATCTTGCGTAATGCTGGAGCGGAGTTTGTGTTCCTTGTCAAAAAAGCTGATCCGGACGGATGGCCGTTCTCTACTTCTACCGAATGGTCAAACGGTTTCGCGATTTTTCGGCCATGACGGCTGGCATCACCCTTCGCCAATCGGTAACACGGCCCGGCCCCATCCCCAGGCCATTGCCATTCGCCGCCCCAGGCTCCAAATTGTGCCAAAGACAGCCGGTCGCGACCGCGCCCCGCCCGCCGCACGTCCTCCCCGTCGGTTGCGGCATGTCGGTCTCCCCCCGCCGATTGTTCAAGGTTTATCGGGCGAGCCTGACACTGCCGGCGGCAGCCGTCAGACGATCCGGTGGGGGCCGCGAGGCCTTCAATCTCGGCCGGCAGATCCGCGGTTTGGCCCGGTGACGCCATGCCGCAGGGCGGTTGCTGTAGGGGTGAGCGGGCGCCGCTCGCGGTGGGGGGCCAGGGCAAGCGACGGAACGGTGGTCCTGGACTCCGCCTTCGCGGGAGTGACGAAGAAATTAAGGCGTCATCCCCACGCTTATTTTCCCCCCCCCTGTGACGGCCGTCGCAGCCAGCCTCCCCGACCCGGCCTATACTCTCCCCGTCAACCCAAGGGGGCGATCA
>DIVU01000107.1 GCA_002423365.1 Desulfuromonadaceae bacterium UBA6124
AGCCGACCGTCTCCGGCGAGCACGATCTCGCACGGGTGCTGAAGCTGGCCGCGCATTTCGGGATTCCGGCGGCGATCTGCGTCAATAAGTGGGATCTCAACCCGGAGATGACCGAGCGCATCGAAAAGCAGGCGCAGACCCTGGGGGCGACGGTGGCCGGGCGCATCCGCTATGACCGCGCCGTCACCCAGGCGCAGATCCAGGAGCGGGCGGTGGTCGAGATCGACGCCCCCTGCGCCGAGGACATTCGCGCCCTCTGGGCCGGCCTGGGGCTTTCGTGCTGAGGGGCAAAAGAGCGGATGGCGGACGGGGAGGTTCCGGGCATGGCCGTTGACCCCTCGCCGGAGCTCGCCGAACACTACGGGCACGGCCGCTGCGTGATCTGCGGCGGCCGCAACCCCCATTCCCTGCGCCTACGGTTCGAGCCGACGGCGGACGGTGGAGTGCGGGCATCCTTCTTCGCCCATGGGGAACTGCAAGGCTATGCCGATCTGCTGCACGGTGGGGTCATGGCCTCATTGCTCGATGCGGCCATGACCCACTGCCTTTTCCATCTCGGTATCGAGGCGGTCACCGGTGAGCTCAACATCCGCTACCTGCGCCCCATCCCCTGCGGCTCGGCGCTGGAAATCCGCGCCTGGCGGCTCTCCGCCTTCCCCCCGCTGCACCGCCTCAAGGCGCAAATTCTTTCCGGCGGCGAAGTCATGACCCTGGCCGAGGCCAAGTTCATGGAGCGCCCGGCGCGCTGATTTCCCGCTTTCAATGTAAATTTTTGTGGAGTGATGCTTATGCGTGTGACCGACCTGTGGACAAAGAATGGGCGCCCGACCCTATCCTTCGAATTCTTCCCGCCGCGCAGTGAAAAGGATGAGGCGAGCTTCGCGAAAGTCGTCGATACCCTGGCCGAATTGAAACCGGACTTTGTCTCCGTGACTTTCGGCGCCGGCGGCTCCAGTCGCGAAGGCTCGTACCAGCTGGTTAAAAAACTGATTCAGGAAAAGGGGCTGGGGGTTATCGCCTACCTCGCCGCATACGGCTTGGGTCCGGATGAAATCTGTTCCATTCTCGATGCTTACGCCGATCTCGGGGTGGAAAACATCCTCGCCTTGCGTGGCGACCCTCCCCGCGCGACCGAGGGACTGACCCCGCACCCGGAGAGCCTGGCCCATGCTTCCGACCTGTTGCAGTTTATCAAGGGCCGCTACGCCTTCTGCCTAGGGGGTGCCGGCCATCCGGAAGGGCATCCGGAAGCGGAGAGCAAGGCCAAGGATCTTGACTATCTCAAGCTCAAGGTGGCCAACGGCGCCGAATTCATCATCGCCAATTTCGTCTATGACACCCGGCTCTTCTTCGATTTCGTTGAGCGCTGCCGGGCGATCGGCATCAGCGTGCCGATTCTCCCTGGGGTGATGCCGATCTACAGTGTGAAGCTGCTGGAAATTCTCACGAAAACCTGCGGCGCGACGATCAGCGAAGAGGTGCGAAAAGGACTGGCCGAACTGCCCGCGGACGATACCAAGGCGGTCGCGGAATTCGGCATTGCTTTCGCCATCAAGCAATGTCGCGAATTGCTGGAACAGGGCGTTCCGGGCATCCATCTCTATACGATGGATAGAAGCACGGCGCCCCTTGCCATCGTCAACGCCTTGAAAAATGAAAAGCTGCTCTGACCATGAAAACCTACCTTGAATGCGTCCCCTGTCTGCTGCGGCAGACGGTCGCGGCCTGCCGCATGCTCGCCGCTCCGGAAGCGGTTCAGGATCGCCTCGTCCGCAACGTCCTGACGGAACTGGCCGGTGCCGACCTCAGCCAGCCGCCACCGGTCCTCGCCCAGGCGATTCATCGCCAAATCCGCGAACTGTCGCTGCAGAAGGATCCCTACCGCTGGGTCAAAAAACATTTCACCGATCTGGCTCTCGGTCTGCTCGAAGAACTGACGCAAACGGTGGAAGATTCGCGGAATCCGCCGGAAACCGCCCTGCGCCTGGCGATCGCCGGGAACGTCATTGATCTGGGCGTTACCGGGACGCTGAGCGAGGCAGAGGTGTTCGCGGCAATCGAGCATGCGTTGGCCGCTCCCCTGCAAGGCGATCCCGATGAACTCATGCTGGCGGCGAAATCGGCCAGGAAGATTCTCTACCTGGCCGACAACGCGGGGGAAATCGTCTTTGACCGGCTGCTGCTGCAGAAGCTGCCCCTGGAGCGGGTGACGCTGGCGGTGAAAGGGGCGCCGGTGATCAACGATGCCGTTCGTGAAGACGCCGTCGCCGCCGGAATCGACACGCTGGTTGAGGTGATCGACAACGGCGCGGATGTGCCGGGAACGCTTTTGGCCGAATGCAGCGAGAATTTCTTGCGCCACTTTGCCGAGGCCGATCTGGTCATCGCCAAGGGGCAAGGCAATTACGAAACCCTCAATGATGAGCCCAAAGACATCTTTTTCATCCTGAAAGCGAAATGCCCGGTGATTGCAAGGGATCTGGGGTGCAATGTCGGCGATTTAATTCTCCGGCGTTCCACACACCAAGCCAAGATGGGGCAGGATCCGACCGGATTGTCCGAAAGAACGCCGTGAACCCACTTCGCTGAGCCGTAAGAATCCATGCCTGCAGCAACCTCCCATCGCCCCTTGCCATAAATAAAACCGGCCCAACGGAATCTTCCTGTTGGGCCGGTTTTTTGCCGGGATCGAAATTTTAGGGACGAAAAGCCGTGCAGGTCGTTATGCTTTCGCCGGCGGCCAGGGGCGGCCGAGGCGAATGGTCACGGTCAGTCCCAGGCACAGCAGGCCAATGATCAGCCCCGTCACCCCGGTCCATTCCCGCCAGCTCCAGAAGAAACCCCCGACCGTTCCGGAAATGCTCGAACCGAGATAGTAGAAGAAGAGATAGAGGGCCGAGGCCTGGGCCTTGGCGACGGGCGCCCGGCGACCGACGCCGCTGGAGGCGACGGAGTGGACGCCGAAAAAGCCGACGGTGAAGATGCCGACGCCGAGAACGATCCAGGGCAGGGCGGCGGCCAAAGTCAGCAGCGCGCCGACGACCATGGCCGCCAGGCCGAAACGGATCAGCGGCGCCCGGCCGAAGCGGTTGACGAAATGCCCCATGATCGAGGCGCTCAGGGAGCCGAGCAGGTAGACGAGAAAGATCAGGCTCGCCTGGCTCTGGCTGAGCAGATAGGGGGCATCCAGCAGGCGGAAGGTCAGGTAGTTGTAGAGGGTGACGAAGGCGCCCATGGCGAGAAAGGCGATGAGATAGAGGCGGCGCAGCAGCGGATCGCGCAGGTGCCGACCGAGGGAGGTAAAGAGATAAGCGGCGGCGAAGGGGCGCGGCGGCAAGTGTGAGGGGGGGAGGCTGGCGGCGAAGAAGAAGCTGGTCAGCAGGCAGGCGCCGCCGAGGATGAAAAAGGCCGCTTGCCAGCACCAGACATCGGCGAGAATGGCGGTGAGCAGCCGTCCGGCCATGCCGCCGACGGCGTTGCCGCTGATGTAGAGGCCCATGGCCGAGGCGATGGCCGACGGGCTCATCTCCTCGCTCAGGTAGGCCATGGCCACGGCCGGGAGCCCGGCCAGCAGCAGCCCCTGTAGAAAGCGCAGGCCGAGCAGTCCGGCGAAGCTGTCGTTGAAACCGATCAGCAGGGTCAGGCACGAGGTCAGGATGAGAGCGCCGCTCATGATCCGCTTGCGCCCCCAAGTTTCCGACAGGGTGCCGACAAAGAGCATGGCGACGGCCAGGGTGCCGGTGGTCAGGGAGAGGGGCAGGCTGCCGAGAGCCGGCGAGACGCCGAAACTTTTGGAGAATTCCGGCAGCAACGGCTGCACCGCGTAGAGGCTGACGAAGGTGACGAACCCGGCTAGGAAGAAAGCGAGATTGACCCGACGATAGACGGCGGTACCGACCTGGATGCTCCCCAACCCGGAATTCTCCGGCGGCGTGTGCGGGTTGACATGTTGATGATTACGCGGATTGTGGGTCATGATTGACAGGAAAGATAGCACCGAAGGCGGAGGAAGGGAAGGGCCTCCTAAGAGTCGCCACGACCCTCCCTCCGAGTGCTTTAACGGCCCAACCGAAAACCGCCCTCTTCCCTGAAAATACAATAGCCGAGGAAGCGAACCTCGAACCCTGTCGGCATGTGCTTTTTCTCGTCTGGACCGCGCATGTGAGGATTCCCGCCGACGATTACTTTTTAAGCAACCGATAAGGGTCGGCCCTGGTAAGCCAGGGGCTGTCCGGGTATTCGGCGGTCAATCGGTCATAGATGCCGATCAGGTTGTTGACATCGTGAGTCTCGATGTAGCGGGACACCCCGATGAGATACGCCGCCTCCGGTGCCAGACTGCCGGCAGGATATTGGGCAAGAATCTGTTCGAAGTACCGGCACGCTGCAGGGCGGTCCGGCAGGTTGTACTTTGCCATCCCCATCCCCATCAGCAGCGATGGAATCAGATCTTTTGGCGGATAGAACCCCAGAGAACGGTAGTGTTCAACTCCTTCAGCATCCAGAATCAGCAGAGTCGGAGTCCATTTGACCTTGTAGCGCGGCGCCAACTTGGGGTCGTCGGCCGGCACACGCACGGGGATCAGCTTGCTCGATACGAAATCAACAACCTCAGAATCTGGGAACGCGACCGCGTTCATCTGTTTGCAACCAATTCAGCCAGGGTTGAAGAAATCTACGAGAACGAGTTTGTCGTCGGCTTTGGCCTGGGCCAGACCGGCATCGAAGGAAGTCAACCAGTTGATCTCCGGCATGATTAGTTCTCCTTTCAAAGATTTATGGTATGGACTTCATTCTACCCCCGTACCCCATTAGTTCAATCAACAATTTTCCTGCCCTGAACTGGGGAGCCTTTTCGGCATCTCTTTCCCCGGAGTCCGGAATACTCATCCTGAAATCGAATTGAGCCTGCTCGACATGCTACCCTTTGGCTGTCCGGCAACAAAAGCCCCGCCCCCCAGAATTTCAAAAGAGGCGAAGCGCCCGCCATTTGCCAAAATTCCCGGCCATGATAAAATACCATCTTAGTCCTATTTCCCTCCAACATAAGGAGTTGTCATGAGCGTCAAGATCCAGATCGTCTTCTACAGCATGTACGGCCATGTCCATCAGCTGGCCGAAGCGATCGCCGCGGGTGCCGGCGAAGTCCCCGGTGTCGAGGTCGGCCTCTTCCAGGTTCCGGAACTGGTCTCCGAGGAAGCCCTGGAGCGCACCGGCGCCAAGGCGGCCCGCGCGGCCTTCGCCCATATCCCCGTCGCCCGCCCCGAGCAGCTGGCCGAGGCCGACGCCATCCTCTTCGGCACTCCGACCCGTTTCGGCAACATGTGCGCGCAGATGCGCAACTTCCTCGACCAGACCGGTGGCCTCTGGGCGAAGGGCGCGCTGATCGGCAAGGTCGGCAGCGTCTTCGCCTCCACCGGCACCCAGCACGGCGGCCAGGAAACGACCATCACCAGTTTCCACACCACCTTGCTGCACCACGGCATGGTGATCGTCGGCGTGCCCTATAGCGAGGCACGGTTGACGACCATGGCGGAAGTCACCGGCGGCACTCCCTACGGCGCCACCACCTTGGCCGCCGCCGACGGCAGCCGCCGGCCAAGCGAAAACGAACTGGAAATCGCTCGCTTCCAGGGGCGTCATGTCGCCGGAATCGCCGCTCGCCTGCACGGCGCCTGAGGCCGTGAGGTGTGAGGGGTCAAGTGGGAGGGGCGAGGCGCGATTTCACCGACGCGTCTCGTCCCTTCATCCGCCCCGGCAGGAATTCATGGATTCCCCGCCCCTCCTGGTTTAATATCCCGTCACCGGCACTTCACGATCCTCCGCTCGCCACCGGGAGCCTCCATGAAAACCATCGCTTCGGAACTCGCCTATTTTCTGCGGGGCCGCGCACGTCAGAACCTCAAGGTGCTGATTCTCTACGGAATTTTTCTGGCCGCCCTGATTCTGGTTTATGCCACCCTCTTTCGCTATCTCATGTGGCATCTCGAAGGACGCGAGTTTTCCGTGATCGCCGGCATCTACTGGGTCATCACCGTCATGACCACCCTCGGCTTCGGCGACATCACCTTTCAGAGCGATCCCGGCTACGTCTTCGCAACGTTGGTGACCATCTCAGGGGTGATCTTCCTGCTCATCATCCTCCCCTTCGGCCTGATCAGCCTCTTTCTCGCCCCCTGGATCGAACAGCGCCTGCGCTACCACCCGACCTATGAGCTTTCCCCCCAGACCCGGGGGCATATCCTGATCTTCGGCATCGACCCCATCACCCGCGCCTTTATCCAGAAACTGAAGGCCCGCGACCTGCTCTTCGTGGTCGTCACCGCCAACTACGAGCAGGCGTTGCATCTGGAGGAACAGGAAGGTTTCAAGGTGGTCTACGGTTCGGCCACCGATGCCCGCGTGCTCACCGGCCTGCGCGTGGCGGCCGCCCGCTATGTGGTCGCCAACCTGAGCGACCCGGAAAACACCAACATCTGCCTCACCATCCGCTCCCTCTGCCAGACCCCCATCGTCGCCCTCGTCGACGATCCGGAACATGCCGATCTGCTGCGTTTGGCAGGAGCCAATCAGGTCATCCCCCTGACCCGCATCCTCGGCCGCTACCTCGCCACCCGCGGCACGACGCGGGGCGCCCTGGCCCATGTCCTCGACTCCTTCGGCTCCCTGCAGATCGCCGAGATTCCGGTACACGGCACCCCTTTTACCGGAAAGACCCTGAAAGAGGCGCAAATCCGGCAGAAAACCGGGCTTTCGGTCATCGGCCTGTGGGAACGGGGAACCTTCACCATTCCCAGCGGCGACTCGGTCCTGGGGGAGCACGCCCTGGTCATGTTCGCCGGAACCCGCGCCCAACTCCGCTCCCTGGAAAAGTTCACCGGCGAAGCCGCCGAAGACGAACTGATCTTCATCCTCGGCCACGGGCGCATCGGCTGCACCGCCGCCACCTTTCTCGACCGCCGCCCCATCCCCTACATTCTCGTCGACCGCTGCGAAAGCCCGAGCTGTCAGGAGCACGTCGTCGCCCTCGGCGACGCCACCGGCCGCCATACCCTGAAACGGGCCGGCCTCGACCGGGCCAGCGGCGTGATCGTCACCACCAACGACGACAGCACCAACATTTTCCTGACCTTGACCAGTCGCCATCTGCATCCGCACATCCGCATCGTCGCCCGGGCCAACAACGAGGAGAATGTCGAGCAGCTCTATACCGCCGGTGCTGACTTCGTCGTCTCCAATGCCTCGGTCGGCGCCAACATCCTCATGAATCTGCTGGAACACAAGGCTTCGGCCTTTCTCGCCGAGGGCGTAGCGGTCTTTCGCCGCGCCCTGCCGGAAGCCCTGGTGGGGAAAACCATCGAACAGTCGCGGCTGCGCCCCCTCACCGGCTGTTCCATTGTCGCCCTCGACCCTCCCGACGGCGGCGAGACCCTGGTTTCTCCCCCGCCCGAAACCCGCCTTGCCGACGGCGCAACCCTGCTTTTGATCGGCGGCCCGGAACAGGAAGCGCTCTTCGATCAAATCTATGGCTGATATCTTCGCTCGACTCATACACCGGCTGAAGCCGAAGCGCTTCGACTACAACCTTGTTATTCTCGGCGGCGGTTCGGCGGGACTGGTCACCGCCTATCTCGCCGCCGCGGTCAAAGCCAAGGTGGCGCTCATCGAAAAAGAGAAGATGGGCGGGGATTGCCTGAACAGCGGCTGCGTGCCGAGCAAGGCCTTGCTGCGCACGGCGCGGTTATTGGCTGACGCCCGCCGGGCCGGTGATTTCGGCTTACAAGATACGGCAATCCCGTTCGATTTCGCCGCGGTCATGGCGCGGGTCCAGCGGGTGGTGGAACAGGTCGCGCCCCACGACTCGGTGGAACGCTACCGGGGTCTCGGCGTCGAAGTCATCAGCGGAGAAGGGCGCATCACCTCCCCTTATACCGTCGAAGTGAACGGCCGGACCCTGACCAGCCGCGCCATTGTCGTCGCCACCGGCGCCCGCCCTTTCGTGCCGCCGATTCCGGGTCTCGACCGCATCGACTACCTGACCTCCGACAATCTCTGGCGCTTGCGGCAGCTGCCGCGCCGGCTGCTGGTACTGGGGGGCGGACCCATCGGCTGCGAACTGGCCCAGGCCTTCGCCCGTTTCGGCAGCGCCGTGACCCTGGTGGAATTGGCGCCGCGCCTGCTGATCCGCGAGGATGAAGAAGTCTCGGCGCTGCTCGCCGCGCGCTTCGCCGCCGAGGGCATCGACGTGCTCACCGGCCACCGGGCGACAGAGGTCCGCACCGACGGCGAACGCCGGATGCTGATTTGCGAACACGACGGGAAAAGGGTGGAAATCGAATTCGATGCCATTCTTGTCGCCGTCGGCCGTGCCCCCCGGGTCGAAGGTTTCGGCCTCGAAGAGTTGGGGGTCGAACTGACCGAGCGAGGAACGCTCAAAGCCGATCCCTGGCTGCGCACCAACATCCCCAGCAT
>DIVU01000033.1:0-412 GCA_002423365.1 Desulfuromonadaceae bacterium UBA6124
TCTGCAGGTGGCTGAGCGTAAAGCGGGGGCCGATGGCCGGGACGAGCAGATAGCCGACGTAGGAGAGATAGAAGCAGAGCAGGATGCCGAACAGGACCTCTTCGAACGCTCCGAATCTGCCCTTGGCGATGAGCACGATTCCGAGTGAGAGGGGGATGAAATAGTAACTGATGTAGGCGAACTGGAGGAGAGCCGAAAGCGTCGGACTGATCCATCGCTCCATCCAGACCGTGGGGTGAACGCCGAAGAGCCCATGATCGACGGCGATAAGGAAGTCATCGTAGGTCGTCGCATGAATGCTGGTGATGAGTTCCCCCAGACTGTTGAAAACAATGGAAACCGTCATCACCGTGCAGATTACGGACAGGTAGAACCCCCTCCTTGCCGGGCTCACCCGCGTGCGATAAGCGGC
>DIVU01000033.1:420-1602 GCA_002423365.1 Desulfuromonadaceae bacterium UBA6124
GGCAAGAAAAAAGAGGGTCAGCAGATCGGAGGGGCGCAGGACAGGTCGCATAGTGGTTGATATTTACACACCCTTCGGCGGAATTGCAATTGCATCATCCATACCCGGGGGCTCGCTGTCCTCGACAGTCCCGAGTCCGGCAGGCGCCTGGAATGGGGTTAATCTCTCGCAGGGAAGGATTATGGCCGAAATAGAGATCATTGTTGTGGAAGGGAGATCGGCATTAAAGGGCTTCATTGACCTGCCATGGAGCATCTATGCTGCCTATCCCAAGTGGGTTCCACCCCTGAAGAAAGAGGTTCGCCGGATTCTGGATCCCCACAGCCACCCTTTCTGGGAGTTCTCCGAACGCATCCTTTTTCTCGCCCAACGCGGTTCGGAGACGGTGGGCCGAATCGCCGGCATCATTGATCGACACTCTAATCAGGTCCACAACGAAAAGATGGGGGTCTGGGGATTTTTCGAATGCGCTGACGACCCGGAGGCTGCGGCAGCGCTGTTCACCTCCGTGGAAACCTGGGCTCGCGAGAAGGGGATGACCTTTCTGCGCGGGCCGCTCAGTCCGTCGATGAATTACGAGTCGGGATTGCTCATCGAGGGTTTCGATTATCCGCCGGCGGTGGGGATGACTTATCACCCGCCCTATTACCTGCGGCTGATCGAGTCGTGCGGCTTCACAAAGGAGAAGGATTTGCTGGCCTTCCTGATCGATGGCGAGTACCGGCTGCCGGACTGGATGGAGCGTCTTGCCCAGCGGACCGCGCAAAAAAAGGGTGTCCGCATCAGGCAAGTCGATCCGAAGCGTTTGGATGCCGAGTTCGCCCTGATCAGGGAAATCTACAATGACTCCTGGTCCGGCAACTGGGGTTTCGTGCCTCTGACCGCAAACGAGATGCGGGGCATCCAGAAAAGCGTGCAACCCTTTGCCGACCCGGAGCTGGTGTTCTTCATCTATTACGATGATGAACCGGCGGCGGTCTGCGTGATTTTTCCTGACGTCAACACGTTGCTCAAACGCCTCAACGGTCGGATCGGCCTGTCGGGTTTGGTCAAGGCGCTCCTCTATCGCCGGGAAATCAAGGGACTAAGGCTGCTGATGTTCGGGATCAAGGAGAAATATCGGCAGCTTGGGCTCCCCATGCTGGCCTTCCACCACATCTATGCGGTGGCCAGGGAAAACAA
>DIVU01000033.1:1691-3625 GCA_002423365.1 Desulfuromonadaceae bacterium UBA6124
GCGCAACCCGATGGCTGGAGTGCGCAGCCGATGGCGATCGGCCGCCGCTTTACCGCCGATGCCGACCTCGATCCCGCCACCGGAACCCCCGTGGGGGACGAAGGATGCTACCTCTATATCCTGAATGAAGCGGCCAACTGGGATTACCGCACAACGGGATCGCTGCTCTTCTCCATCTGGCAGCGTCCCTGGGGGCACAGTTGGCTCATCCTGGAAAGTCCCGAGGGGCGCCTGGAATTCGGCCATACCGGCGACTTGGGGCAAGTCAAGCCGCGGTATCATGCCGGCGTGTTTCAGCGAATTCGCGAGGGCCATCCCGATCCGATCGCGTACTTGTGGCAGACGAGGTCCGACGGCAGATTTCAGATCGGCAAGCCCAATCGCCCTCCCACGTTCGTCTGGAGGATGCCGATTACCCGGCGACGGTATCAACGGATCCATGAATCCGTGATGCAGCGGACCTACAACCAGTTCGGCTTGAGAAGCAATAATTGCACAGATCTGGTGGTGGCGACAGCGGCGCTGGCCGGCATCCACCTGATCCACCGCATCCGCCTCACCGGGCCGCAGGACGTGACGGTGTGGGGCCGCAAACGGCGGATTTGGACAGACCCCCAATACCGCATACTGGATTACAGCACACCCGACGTGCTGGAAACGGACCTGCGCCATTTGGCCCAACTGGGAATCGGCAGCGATGTGACCGAATGGTACCTGGCTTCCCAGTGGCGAAGATCGCGCAGAGACGTGATCGTATCGAGTGACGCCGAACCCATGGGCGAATTGTCATGAAAAGGAGTAAGAATGGTTGTGCAGCACAACTCTGACCTGGCGGCCGAGCATCGGGTTTCTCTCATCGCCTTCGTCTGGCGGCCTCAGGAGATCACCCCGGCGGTGCTGCAAATGGCTCAGCGAACCGGGAGCCGAGCCCTCTTCGATTTATCTCCACTGGGGGTGGACGAGATCGGCTCCTGCTTGCGACGGGCGGACCCTGCCGGCCAGGTCAAGGATATCAAGATTTCTCTCACGGCCTTCCTTGATCCGGCCTTGGGGCCGGTGCTGAAGGAAACCGGAGTCCGGAACCTCTGGGTCGAGTACCACCCCCTGTTCATGCAAGGCAATCCTCCCCCCTTTCTCCAGCGGTTGCGGGAACTATCGGCCGCCTACCGTTGCTTTCCAATCACCGGCGACATCGATTTCCTGGCAGCCTTGATCAAGGAGGTTCCGGGCGTCGGGCGCATTGTCCTGAAGGGATGCGAGGCCTCCGGGTTCGTCGGCGCCGAGACGACCACGACTCTCTATGCGATGCTCAAGACGATGCTGCCCGCACTGGCAACGCCCCTCGACATCCACATTTGGGGAGGCGTCGCCACCCCCGAGGCGACCGCGGCATTCCTTTCGACCGGAGCGGCCGGGATCGTTTTCGAGAGCCTCCACTGGCTGACCGACCGTGTTGCCATTGACGAGGTTCAGCGCCGGCGGCTTGCCCGGCTCCGCCTGGATGCCAGTGATCTGGTTGGCCTGAACCTGCAGGTTCCCTGCCGCCTTTTCAACAAGGGAAACTCCCAGGCGTTCAAGGAAATCAAGACTTTCGAGGACTCGCTGTACGATGCAAAGGTCAGTGAGGAAAGCCGCCGCGCGTTCATAAGCCAGGTCCTGGCCAAGTCCCGGCATCCTCTGGAGAGCCGGTTCGGTCCCGACGAAGTCATTCCTCTGGGTGTTGAGGTGGCCTTTGCCGCATCGTTCGTCGAGCGTTTCGGCGCCGGAACCGAGGCGGCCGTGCAAGCCTTCATGGAGGAAATCCGCATTCTGTGCCGCCAGGCGGAGGCAAAAAAGGATTGTTTTCTCGACAGCCCGGTCGCTGCAGAGATGGGAACCCGCTACCCTTTTATCCAGGGCGCCATGTCCTGGATCACCGATATCCCGGAGTTTGC
>DIVU01000275.1 GCA_002423365.1 Desulfuromonadaceae bacterium UBA6124
CATGATCGTGGCGGTGGACGATTTCAACATGGGGGCGATGGAGAACAAGGGGCTCAACGTCTTCAACTCCAAATACGTGCTGGCCCGCCCGGAAACCGCAACCGATGCCGACTACCAGGGGATCGAGGGGGTTATCGGTCACGAATATTTCCACAACTGGACCGGCAACCGCGTCACCTGCCGGGACTGGTTTCAGCTCAGCCTCAAGGAGGGGTTGACGGTCTTCCGCGACCAGCAGTTTTCGGCGGATATGGGCTCGGCCGCGGTCAAACGCATCGAGGACGTGCGCATTCTGCGCAACGGCCAGTTTCCCGAGGATGGTGGGCCGATGGCCCATCCGGTGCGCCCGGCCTCCTACGTGGAGATCAACAACTTCTACACCGCCACGGTCTACAACAAGGGGGCCGAGGTCATCCGCATGTACCACACCCTGCTCGGCCCCAATCGCTTCCGCCAGGGGTTGCGCCTCTATTTGGAGCGCCATGACGGGCAGGCGGCGACCACCGACGATTTTCTGCGGGCCATGGCCGAGGCGGGCGGCATTGATCTCACGCAGTTCCAGCGCTGGTACGAGCAGGCCGGCACCCCCGAGTTGCAGGTCGAAAGCGCTTATGACGCCGCGACCCGGACCTTTGAACTGAGGGTTCGGCAGAGTTGCCCGGCGACTCCGGGGCAGCCGCTCAAGGAGCCCTTTCACATTCCCCTGGCCGTCGGTCTGCTCGGTGCCGACGGTCGCGATCTTCCCCTGCGCCTGGAGGGGGAAACGGCCCCGGCCGTGGCGGGGACGCGAGTGCTGGAGCTGCGGCACGCAACCGAAACCTTCCGTTTTGTCGACCTGAAGGAGCGCCCGGTCCCTTCGTTGCTGCGGGGATTTTCCGCCCCGGTGCGGCTGCGCGGCGACTGGCCCCAGGCCGATCTGGCCCTGCGCATGGCCCACGACAGCGACCCTTTCAATCGCTGGGAGGCCGGGCAGCAGCTCGCCTGCGATCTCCTGCTGCGGCAGGTGACGGCGATTGGCGACGGTCGGGAGGAGGCTTTCGATCCCTCCTTTGTCGCGGCTTTTCGCGCGGCCCTCAATGACGCCGAAAGCGATCCGGCGCTCCTCGCCCTCGCCCTGACCCTGCCCACCGAGACCTATCTCGGCGAACAGCTGGAAGTGATCGACCCCGCCGCCATCCATCAGGCGCGGGAGAGTCTGCGCCGACACCTGGCCGAGGAACTGCGCGACGATTTCTACCGGGTCTATCGCCGTTACCGGGAGCCCGGCCCCTATCGGCCGGAACCGGCGGCCATCGGTCGCCGTAGTCTGAAAAACCTCTGCCTCGCCTATCTGATGAGCCTGGAGGACGCGGCCGCTCTTTCCCTGTGCCTGGAGCAGTTCGAGGCCGCCGACAATATGACCGACGTCCTCGCCGCTCTTGGCTGTCTGGCCAACAGCACCGACCCGCGCCGGGACAAAGCCCTGACCCGCTTTCGCGAGCAGTGGGCGGACGATCCCCTGGTGCTGGACAAATGGTTCCTGCTCCAGGCGACCTCCCGTCGCCCGGAAACCCTGGCCGAGGTGCGCCGCCTGATGGGGGAGCCGGCCTTCAATATCCGCAATCCCAACAAGGTTCGCGCCCTCATCGGCGCTTTCTGCCAGGGGAATCCGGCGCGCTTTCACGCCGCCGGTGGGGAGGGCTACCGCTTCTGCGCCGACCAGGTACTGGCCATCGACCCCTTCAATCCCCAGGTGGCGGCCCGCTTGCTTGGCGCCCTCAGCCGCTGGCGGCGCTATGACGGGGCACGGCAGGGGCTGATGCGTAAGGAACTGGAACGGATTCTGGCGGCGGAGGGTCTGTCGCCGGACTGTTACGAAATCGCTGCGAAGAGTCTCGCGTGACAATGGGTGAAATACAGATGAATGATGCGGAAGTTTTGATCGTCGGCTGCGGCGACATCGGCCGCCGGGTCGGGCGCTTGCTTTCGGCTGCCGGGCGCAAGGTCGTCGGCGTGGTCGCCGGTGAGGAGAGTGCCGCGAGGGTCAAGGAGTCGGGGATCCGGCCGCTGGTCGCCAATCTCAACGATCCGGACGAACTGCTCGATCTGCCCACCGCCAAAGCGCTGGTTTTTTATTTCGCGCCGCCGCCCGGCGGCGGCATCACCGATCCCAAGGTGTGCAACTTCTGCGCCGTCGCCAGCGGCGAGCGCGTGCCGCAACGGCTGGTCTACATCAGCACCAGCGGCGTCTACGGCGACTGTGGCGGCGCGATGGTTACCGAGGAGACCCCGGCCAATCCTCAGACCGCCCGGGCCAGGCGCCGCTACGACGCCGAACAGACCCTGCTGCGCTGGGGAGCGGAGCAGGGCGTCGCCGTCGTCATTTTGCGCGTCACCGGGATCTACGGTCCCGGCCGGATCCCCATTTCCCGGCTGACCGACGGCCATCCCCTGCTGCGCCTGGAAGAGTCGGCGCCGACCAACCGCATTCACGCCGACGACCTGGCCCAGGTCTGTGTCGCCGCTGCCGGGAAGGGGGAAGCGGGGGAGATCTTCAACGTCAGCGACGGACACCCCAGTACCATGACCGAATATTTCCTGGCGGTCGCCGAACTGGCGGGATTGCCCCGTCCGCCCCTGGTTTCCATGGAGGAAGCGCGCCGGGTGATGACGCCGCTGATGCTCTCTTACCTCGGAGAATCGCGGCGCATGGACAATACCCGGATGCTCGAACGCCTTGAGGTCAAGCTGCGCTATCCGACCCTGGCCGAGGGGCTGCCGGCGAGTCTCGCCGAGGGCTGACCATGCCCCAGGCCCGCTTCTCCCTGCATGTGGAGCCCGAGGAGCTGCTCCGCTACTATCGCGGTCGGGCCTCGATGGTGGCGGTCACCGCCGATGATGGCAGCCGCTTGCGCTTCCCGGCGGCCAGCCTGCGCCCCTTCGTCACCCGGGAGGGGGTGCATGGCCGGTTTCTTATCCGTTTCGATGAGAATTTGCGCCTGGTGGAGTTGCGCCGCATCGGCGGCTAGGCGGATTCGCGCCAAGAGCCTGTCCTATCGACGTGTATACTGTATACTTTATTTAATAGTGTTAATTTTTTTTATTGTGTGGCATTCTGATGCGCGCGACGCTGCGCGTAGGTGCGCCGACAAGAAGGACAAAGACACCGGCGGGCGACGGGGGTGGTCGCCGCCGGATGCTGTAAGCTACGAAACTGGGGAGGAGTCTATGCCGATGTTCAAATCCGTTTTAACCTGCCTGTTTACCGTGTTGCTGTTGACCGGTTCCGGGATCTGGGCGCAAGCCGCGAACCCTCGGGAAATCCCCCGGGATTGCGTCGATTGCCACGATGACGAAGGCAAGGCTCTGGCCGCGCGGGGAGCCGCGCACCAGGAGGTCGGCTGCCGCGGCTGCCATGTCGGCCATCCCCTGGAGGGGCGCAAACCCTATACGGACTGCGTCGAGTGTCACGATCCCGCAGCTTCGAAGCACTATACCCTGCCCGATTGCGCTTCCTGCCACGATCCCCACAAGCCGCTGGACGTCGATTTCTCCCACCTGAAGTCGGCCGGCGAGGTTTGCGCCAGCTGCCACGCCGATCCGATTCCGAAGAAGAGTGGCCCTAATCCCCATGCCGAAATGGGCTGTAATGAGTGTCACGTCGTCCATTCCCAGATGCCTCAGTGCCTCGGCTGCCATGAGCCGCACAGCAAGGATATGGGGCAGAAGGACTGCCTCGCCTGCCATCCGGCGCACGATCCCAAGTCGACCAAGATGGACCTGTCCCAGCCGGCGGAAGCCTGCGCCAGCTGCCACGGTGCCATTGTCAGCGCCATCAAGAAAAACGGCGGCGCCCATCGCGACATGGGCAACTGTTCCGAATGCCATAAATATCATCCCCCCGAGACCGGCAAAGCACCGGTCTGCGTCGATTGCCACGCGCCCAAGAAAAACGCCCATTTCGCGGTCAAAAATTGCGCCGGTTGCCACGATCCCCACGCGCCGCTGTCCAAGCCCCTGGCCGAGATGAAGAATACCCGCGAAGCCTGCGTCAGCTGTCACCCCGGTCCGGGCGAGCAGATGAAGAAAACCCCCAGCGCCCATTCCCAGCAGGAATGTGTCGCCTGTCATCCCCGGCATGGCGAGGCGATGGCCTGTCTCGATTGCCACAAGCCGCACAAGGCGACCATGGGCAATCAGGAGTGCGCCGGCTGTCACGCCCCCCATGCGCCGCAGGCGGCGGCGATCAGTACCAACGTCCCGGCCAGCTCCTGCGCGGTTTGTCATGAAGAGGCGGTCACCACGTTCGAAACCTCCGGCGCCATGCACAAGGAGAGCCTCGGCGGATGCAACGATTGTCATCCCAAGCATGGCGAAGCCAAATCCTGCATGGAATGTCACGAGCCGCACAGCCAATCGATGACGGCCAAGGACTGTCTCGCCTGCCATGCGCCCCATGCGCCCGCCGGACTGGCTTACGGCGAATCCGTGGCGCCGGAACTCTGCGGCGCCTGTCATGAAGGCCCGACGACGGAGCTGGTCAAAGAGGGAGCGGCGCACAAAGAACTCGGCTGCGCTGGCTGCCATGCCCAGCACGGCGATATCCCGGCCTGCGCCGATTGTCATGCGCCGACCGAGCGGGCCCATTTCGCCCTGAAGGATTGCGCTTCCTGCCACGCTCCCCATGCGCCGCTGGCCAAGCCCCTGGCGGAGATGAAGGTTTCCGAGACGGCTTGCGCCACCTGTCACGGCGGGGTGATCGAAGAGTTCAAGCGTCAGGGTGGCAAACACCAGTCGGAGGTCGCCTGCCAGGAATGTCACCTGCGCCATCCGGCCAAAGGGGAAAAAGCCCAGGTCGACTGCGCCTCCTGCCACGCCCCGGACGATAAAACCCATTACGCCCTCAAGGAGTGCGCCTCCTGCCATCACGGCCATCGCCCGCTGAAGCTCGATTTCGTCAAGGCCGGTGCGGTTAAGGAAGCCTGTCTCAGTTGTCACGAAGGGATCGTGACCATCACCGAAGGCATCTCCAATCGTCACAATAACCTCGATTGCACCAAATGCCACCTGACCCACGGCGAGGATACCCCGCAATGCCTCGGCTGCCATCCCCCCCATGACGACAAGATGGGGGAAAAGGACTGCCAGGCCTGTCACGATCCCCACAACCCCATGGCCATCCGCTACCCGGCGGAGGTTGCTCCCGACCTGTGCGGTGCCTGCCATGCCCCGGTGGTAGAGGAGCTGAAGGGCAAGGGCGGCGCGCATCTGGATCAAGCCGGCTGCTCCGCCTGCCATCCCCGGCATAAGCCGGTCAAGGAGAGCGAGCCGCTGGCCTGCGGCGAATGTCACGCCCCCGAGAAGAATCCCCACTTCGCCCTGAAGGACTGTCAGTCCTGTCACGGGCCGCACTCTCCCCTGGCCAAGCCGCTAGCGGAGATGGCCAACGTCGGCGCCGCCTGCGTTACCTGCCATGCCCAGCCGAAGGCCGATATGGACAAGGTGGGGGATGCCCACAGCCAGCAGCCCTGCATCGACTGTCATGCCGAGCACGGCTTCCTCCCCGACTGCCGCCAGTGTCATGAGCCCCATGCCGAATCGATGACCCGGGAGGATTGTCAGAAATGCCATCCCGCTCATGCCCCTTCGGCCCTGGTTTTCGATGCCAAGATCGGCGCCAGTCTCTGCGGCGCCTGTCACGAGGGACCGACGGCGCTGCTCGGCAAGGCCGGCGGCAAGCACCAGGCCGTCGGCTGCGGCGGCTGCCATCAGGAGCACGGTGCGATTCCGGCCTGCGCCGATTGTCATGCCCCGTCCGAATCGGCGCACTTTGCCGTCGAAAACTGCGCCAAGTGCCATCATGCCCATGCACCGGAAATCAAGGATTTGAGCCGCATCCGCGACGTGCGCCCGGCTTGCGTCTCCTGCCATGAAGGCCCCGGCAAGGAGACCAGCGATTTCCCCAGCGTCCATTCGGAAATGGGCTGCAACGAATGCCATCCCAAGCATGCCGAGGCCAAGTCCTGTTTCGAGTGTCATGGACCCCATAGCCCGGAAATGACCTATGAGGATTGCCTGCGCTGCCATGCGCCGCACAAGCCGACCCTCACCGATTTCTCCGGCAATCCCTCCACGGCTCTGTGCTCCGCCTGTCATGCCTCCCAGGTGGCCGATCTCGATCGGCAAGGAGGAGCGCACAAGACGGCGGTGAGCTGCGCCGACTGTCACGGCCGCCATCCCGGCGTCGGTTGCACCAATTGCCATGCCAGCCACCCCGAGGCGGGCGTCGCCGCGCTCATCTCCTGCGCCACCTGTCATGATCCGGCGGCTAATGCCCACTTCAATCTCGGTGGCTGCGCCCAATGTCATCCGCCGCACAGTCCGCTGGCCATCGATCTGAAAGCGGTGGAGCCGGTCAAGC
Organism: Desulfuromonadaceae bacterium UBA6124; assembly: GCA_002423365.1. Taxonomy (GTDB): domain Bacteria; phylum Desulfobacterota; class Desulfuromonadia; order Desulfuromonadales; family Trichloromonadaceae; genus Trichloromonas. The sequence continues at coordinate 6,401 of DIVU01000275.1, forward strand.
CCGCCTGCATCTCCTGCCATCCCGCCATCGGCGCGGAACTGCAGGCCCTGCCCAGCGCTCACACCAAGATGGACTGCAACGAGTGTCATCAGGTGCACGGCGAGTACATTTCCTGCCTCGGCTGTCATGAGCCGCACGCGCCGGGAATGAGCTACGAGGACTGCCTGCGTTGCCATGCGCCCCATCAACCGACGGCGCTGAACTATCCCAAGGAGGTGCCGGGAGCGCTCTGTGGTTCCTGCCACGGCGACGAAGCGGCCAAGATCGCCGAAAAGGGGGGGGCGCATAAGACCAAGGCGACCTGCGCTTCCTGCCACCCCAGCCATAAGCCGCACGGCCAGGAGACGATCCTGAGCTGTCGCACCTGTCATCCCCGGTTGCAGAAGCTCCATTACACCAGCGAGCCCTGTACGCCTTGCCACGATCCCCATGCGCCGATGGATCTGAATCTCGGTAGCCGCAAGGAGGTCAAGCCGGTCTGCGTTTCCTGCCATTCCGAGGTGGGGCGTTTCATGGAGTTCAATCCCTCGGCCCATTCGGCGGTTGATTGTCGGGAATGCCACGAAAACCACGGGGACTTCAAGGAGTGCCTGAGTTGCCATGCCGGTCATACCAAGGAAATGACCTATGCCGACTGCCTGCGCTGTCATTCTCCGCACAAGCCGACGGACATCGCCTTCGCCCGGGAAGTCAATCCGGCCCACTGTTCCTCCTGCCACGGTGAGGTGGCAAAGACCATCGAGGAGAAGGGAATGGCGCACAAAACGGCGGTGACCTGCGTGGACTGCCACAAGGCCCATCCGCCTCAGACCGAAGGGGTGATGCCCGAGTGTACGGCCTGTCATAATCCGAAAGACAACAGTCATTACCAGGTCGGCGGTTGCCTGACTTGCCATGATCCCCATGCCCCCCGGGAACTTGATTTCAGTCAGGCCAAGGACACCCGTGCCGCCTGTATCGGCTGTCACGGGGATATCAATCAGGCGATGCAGGCGCAGCCGAGCAAGCACCTGGAGGTTGATTGCGCCCTCTGTCATCCCACCCATGGTGGCAAGCAGGCCTGCGTCGAATGTCATGCCCCGCACAGCCCGGAAATGACCAATGCCGACTGTCTGGTTTGCCATCCGGCCCATACGCCGACGCAGATGAATTTTGCCGAAGGGTTGCCCTCGATCCATTGTGCCGCCTGCCATGGCGAGGTGAGCACGATGCTGGCCGCTTCCCCGGCCAAGCATCGGGAACTCGATTGTGTCACCTGTCATCAGGGAATCCATGGGTCGGCCATGAGTTGCGAAGATTGTCACGGCCAACCCCATGAGGCCGGGCTCCACAGCAAGTTCCCGGATTGCCTGAAGTGTCACACCAATCCGCACAACTTGGCCAACTGGAAGGCGCAATGAGCCCCGTGCCAGTAACCCGTATGATAAAGGAGGAGAATGTCTTTATGAAGATACCGGTCCGTTATCTACCCTTCGCCCTTCTGGCCTTGGCGCTGGCCCTGCCCGTTCGGCTCGTCGAGGCGCAACCGGCTCGTCCCCTGATTCCGGGCGACGGAGCGGAGGCTTATCTGCAGGAACTGGAGAAGATGAACACCGCCGAATGCGGGAAGTGTCATGTGGAAATTTTCAAGACGATTCGCGACAAAGGAGGTCTGCATCAGCTCGAATGCCAGGAGTGTCATCACAAGTTCCATACCTTCACCCCGGGTGTGGCCTGGGAAGACCGGGTTCCGGCCTGTAACGATTGCCACGCCGGGGTTCATGACGATGCCTATCCCGAGTGCCTCTCCTGCCACCAGCAGGCGCACGCCCCCATCGCCAGTCTGGTTGCCGGCGACAAATTGGCGGCGGAATGCGCCCGCTGCCATGCGCCCGTGGCGGGCCTGATCCAGGCCCATCCCAGCGCCCACGGAGAAATGGCCTGCAACGATTGCCATTCCCAACAGCATGGCTACAAGCCCGGCTGCAACGCCTGTCACCCCGAACCGCATACACCCTATCAGGACAACGCCGGCTGTGTGACCTGTCACGAACCGCACAAGCCGCTGGTTATTGCCTACGACGATCAGGTTCCCAACCTGCTTTGCGACGGCTGTCACAGTGAGCCGGGCAAGCTCATGGCTGAAAGCCAAAAAGCCCATGGCGAACTGACCTGCGTCTTCTGTCACGCGCAAGAGCACGGCAACATCCCCACCTGTCAGCAGTGTCACGAAAACGGGCCGCACAACCCGGAACTGCTGAAGGGCTTCCAGGGTTGCACGGAGTGCCACGGAGATCCGCACGCGCTGTCCCTGTCCAATCCATGAATCACCGCTGGTCCCGATAGCGGAAACGGGAACGCCCCTCCAAGCTCGATGTGACTTGGAGGGGCGTTTTCATTTTGCGAAACAGGTTGACTCAGAAGCGGCTAGCGATATCGCCAGGCGGGGCGGTGAATCCAGTAGGGGTTGTAGGAGGGCCAGAAAGGGTCGTAGGGGCGCCAGAAGGGATCATAATAGGGGCCACCCCAGGGGTAGGCCGGGGAATAATAGGTCGGATAGGCATAAGACTGTGGTGCGCGCCAGAGATAGATCTCGCCGATGGTGAAAACCAGATAGCGGTAGTCGATTTCCTTGAGGGGGCGGACTTCCACGCCTTCCAGGGTTCCGGTCAAGGTCACATGCAGACCGCCCTTGAAAATTTCCGGGTCGAGAAAGCTGCCCGTGCGGGCGATGAAACGGCCGCCCTGGTCATCCATTTCGAGGGGGCGTCCCCAGCGGTCGAGACGGAAAAGGAGGATTTCCAGTTCGGACCCTTCGCGCACCACCCGGGTTTCCACCAGCAAGCCGCCGAGAAGCATGGTTTTCCCCAGGTAGGCGGTGGGGTCGGACTTGACCCGGGCATAATCGATTAACGGATCGGCCGACTCCAACGCTTCGTTGGACAAGACATGATGGCTGCAACCGGAAAACAACGGCCCCAGGCAGAGAAGACCCAGCAGTAATAGTCCGCGCATGGCAAGCTCCTTGTTCAGTTTCCTTTCCCGGCATGGCGGCATTTTGCCGGATTACGCCGGGCGGCAGGGATTGCGTCTTCCTTTTTAGTCTAGCGTTGGCCTCTCGGGCGTCAATCCTTGTTGCCGCACTTTCAGACGAAGGTATTAATGCGACGAATAAAGGCCTTGAGCAGGCCGTAGCTGCGGTGGTTGAAGTGCATGGCCAGGCGGGGAAGGCCAAGCAGGTTGGGCTGATCGATCTCTTCCGGAAGCGGACCGCACATGCGCAGGCTGGTGCCCGGTTTGAGAATTTCGTTGAATTCGCTCTCCAGGATCGCGACCTGATCATGGGTCAGGGGGTGGTTCAGGCGGATGATGAGCAGGTCGCGAACAAAGCGGCTCGAGTGGTAGACCCGGTAGAAATCGTCGATGTGCTGGACCGCCTCGACGGGGTCGCGGGTGATGGAAAAGAGGCTGAAATCTTCCCCGGAAATCAGGCCTTTCTTGAGCATGGTCTTTTTCATGAAGTCGAAAAGGTTTTCCCAGTAGTCCCCCTTATCGTCGTCGATGAGGACCAGGGAAACCGGCGGGTTCTTGCCGGTCTGCATCAGGGTCAGGGTTTCCATCGCTTCGTCGAGAGTGCCGAAACCGCCGGGGAAAAGGGCAACGGCGGCGGCTTCTTTAAGAAAGGCGACCTTGCGGTTGAAGAAATATTTGTAGGTGACCACGTTCTTGGCGTTGGCCATGACCGGATTGGTTTCCTGCTCGAAGGGCAACCGGATGTTGACGGCGAAGGAATTCTCCGCTCCGGCCCCCTCGTTACCGGCCTGCATGATACCGCCGCCACCACCGGTAATGACCATGTAGCCCCGTTCCACCAGCATGCGCGAGAAGGTCACGCATTTCTGGTAGATCGGCTCACTCGGCTCGGTACGGGCCGAACCGAAGATGGTGACTTTCTTGCGGTCCCGGTAAGGGCCGAAGATTTTGTTGGTATAGCGCATCTCCTTCATGGTGGTGCGCATCAGTTTGAGGTCGGCCAGGTAATCCGTTTCCTCTCCGGCCTTGAGGGCGCTGACGATCATTTCCCGGATCATTTCAGGATGGTGAACGCCGACCTTGTTCATGAGATTGTCGATCATCTGGTCGATTTCGTTATTGGTCCGGGTGAAACTCAAGTCCATGGGGCCCATCTCCTTGAAATTGCATGGTCGCTGCGGAAAAAATAATTTTCATTGTAACACAGGCCACTTAGGGGCGCGCAAGAAAAGGACGGCTGCCGAGGCGTTCCGCGCGGATCAGCAGCCCACGCAGGGTCGCTCCCGCGTAGCGCCGGTCGAAGGCCTCGTAGGCCTGTCGAAGTTGGGCCTCCAGTCGGTAGAAGTCGGCGTGGCCGGCCTCATCGAGGGCATCTTCCACCGCATCGCAGTTGAAGGTGACGCAGTTGAAGGGGCGGCGGGGCACATCGAGACGGCAACCGGTAGGGGCGAGAAAGGGGCAGGTGGCGGTGAAATCCGGATCTGGTGGTTCCTCGCCTGCCGTCAGATAGCCGAGCAGGTTGACCAGGGTCAGGTGATTGCGTCCTTTGGCGCAGCAGGAACCGCCGCAGGCGGCGCAGTGCCGGGCACCGTCCGCCTTTTGAAAAAAAGTGTGCAGTTGTCGTTGCAGCGACTGGATGATTTGCAGGTTGCGCTCTATCCACTCCCGCTCGGGGGCGGGCAGGGCGGCAAATTCACGGCGAATGCGGCTCAGGCTGTCTTGCCAGAGGTTCTCGTCGGTCATGGAATATCCTCCGGATCAAGAGTCATCACACGCCAGAGGCGGGACGAAAACCGGCGGCACATCCCTGGGGATATGCCGCCGAAGGCAAACAAAAGATGGTCGGAGAGGCCCGTAAGCCGGGTTCTGTTCCCCGCCCCGGTTACCCTGGGCGGGGCGACGATCATTCCTCTAGGAGCGCCGTTGCCGACGCCCTCAAGCAGCCAACCCGGGAGCTTCGGACGGGCCGTCCTCAAGCGCTCCCCTATTAGGCCTTGCTCCGGATGGGGTTTACCTAGCATCCGCCGTCACCGTCGGACCTGGTGAGCTCTTACCTCACCCTTT
>DIVU01000065.1:0-6987 GCA_002423365.1 Desulfuromonadaceae bacterium UBA6124
TCCAGCCCGGTGGAGGCCTTTTCCGTGGGTTTCCGCGACCGGCGCTTTAACGAGCTGCCCCATGCCGCCGTGGTGGCGCGGCGCTTCGGTTGTCGGCACCATATCCTGCACGCCGAGGAGGAGGCCGCCGAGCTGCTCGATCCGGTCGTCTATCATCTCGACGAGCCGCTCGGCGATCTGGCCGCCATCCCGACCTTTCTCATGGCGCGCCAGACCAAGCCGCAGGTTTCCGTGGTGCTCTCCGGCGAGGGGGCGGACGAGTTGCTGGCCGGCTATCCCAAGTATCGGGCGGTGCTGGCCGGGTGGCGGCTCTCCCCCTGGCTGCCCGGCGCGCTGATGGCGGCGGTCGCCCGTCTCGATCTTCCCATCGCTTGGCGCCGGATGGGCAATTTTCTGGCCCAGGCCGATCCGGTGGAGGCCTATCTGCGCTTGACGGCGGTCTTCACCGCCGAGGAACAGGCGGCGCTGTTGACGGCTCCGGGCCGGGATGCCGAAGAGGCCGTGGCGGCGGTGGCGCGCCCGCATTTCGCCAGGGATTACGACGGCCTGAGCCGGTTGCTGGCCCTCGATTTCCATACCTGGTTGTCCGACGATCTGCTCTTGAAGAACGACCGGATGACCATGGCCCACGGCGTCGAGGCCCGCGTCCCCTATCTCGATCACCGGTTGGTCGAACTCTGCGCGCGGATGCCTTCGCGCTTCAAGCTGAACTGGCATCGGGAAAAGCTGCTGCTGCGTCAGGTCATGGCCGGGCGGTTGCCGGAAACGATCCGGCGGCGACGCAAGGCCGGTTTCACCGTGCCGCTGGCGCAATGGATGGCGGGGCCCTTCGGCGCGTCGGTGCAGGAGGTCTTCCGGCCCGAGTTCGTAGCGGCGCAGGGGCTATTCCGCCCCGAATTTCTTGAGCGATTGGCGCGGCGGCCCTTGAACGATCCCTATTATCGGCGACAATTCTGGACGGTGGCGGCGTTGGGCTTGTGGATGCGTCGTTTCGACGTGGAGGCTTCCGGATCGTGAGCATTTATCGGACCATTAAGGAGCGGGGCCGCGCCGCCTCCGACTACTATGCCGGCCGGCCGGACTATTTTTATCTGACGCCGGCGAGTCTCGCGTTGCTGCGGGCCATCGAAGCGGTGCTGCCGCGCTATTGCCAGGGGCGGGTGCTGGATGCCGGGGCGGGGCGGGGCGTCTNNTCTGCTTCAAAAAAATGCCGACGACTATGTCGGTATGGACATTGCCGCTTCTGTTGCGACGACAGTCCTCGGCGATGCCCAAAGACTGCCCTTCGCCGCCGCCTCCTTCGATACGGTCTTTTGTTCGCAAGTGCTGGAACATGTGCCGGAACCGGCCCTGGCGCTGGCCGAATTCCGGCGGGTGCTGCGGCCGGGGGGCTATCTGATCCTTACGGTGCCGCACATCTCCTGGCTGCACAACGAGCCGCACGACTATTTCCGGTTCACGGTCCATGGCCTGCACTTTCTGTCGGAGCGGGCCGGGTTTTCCGAAGCGGAGGCCGTCCCCGCCGGCGGGCTCTTTTCCCTGGCGGGGCATATTCTCTCGACCTTCGCCATCAATGGCTCCTTCGGCGTTCCCGTTTTGCATCCGCTGATCCGCAAGCTGAATCGATTGTGGGTCGAAACGATGGCCGGACTGGATCGGCTGCTGAACAATCAAAAGGTCTTTCCATTAAACTACCTCTGGGTCGCCGAAAACCGCGAAGCGCCGGGCGCGGCCCCGACCGGGGAATAAACGATGCGTACCGTGTATCTCAAATTCACCGAAGGCTGCTGCAACCGGCGTATTCTCGATTTGAAGGCGCTGGAGGTCTTTTTCGCCAAGAATGGCTGGCAATCGGTCGGGGAGGCGAAAGACGCCGGTCTCATCTGCCTGCACACCTGCGCCTTCGTGAAGCGAACCGAAGACATCGCCATGGCGGAAATCGCCCGGATGCAGCGGGAGTTTCCCCGCGCCGAGCTGTTGGTCACCGGCTGCCTGCCGGGGATCAACCTGCCCCGGTTGCGGGAGATTTTTCCGGGGACGGCCATCAATACCGTTGATCTGACGGACATCAACGCCGCTCTCGCCGACGCGGGTTACGCCCTCGACACCCTGGAGCGGGACGAAAATCTTTTGTTCGAACAGGCGGATCACACCAAAAAGCTGCCGTCCCTGGTGTCCATCGGCTACTTTCTCAAGGATAATTTTTCCTTGCGGCCGGTGTTCTGGCGCAATCTGCTGCGCAACGTCGGCAACATCGTCGGGGCCGGGATGGGGTTGTCCCGCAAGCATTGGTACCTGCGGATCGGCTGGGGCTGCGAGCAGCCCCATTGCACCTTCTGCGTGGAGTGCCGGGCCATCGGCTACCGGGTGGTCAGCAAGCCGATCGAGCAATGTCTTCGGGAGGTGCGGGCCGGGGTGGCGGCGGGGTACCACGAGCTGTTCGTTACCGCCGATTCCCCCGGTGCCTGGGGGGTGGATCGCGGCCGGCGGCTGCCCGAATTGCTGCGGGCGATCCTCGACGCCGAGCCCTCGGTGGTCATTTCCAACATCGACGGCATTCATCCCTATTTTCTCTACCGCTACCTCGACGAGTTTTGCGCCGTGCTTCGCAGCGGGAGGATCAAATCCTTCATGATCCCCTTGCAAAGCGGCAGCGACCGGATTCTGGAGTTGATGGGGCGACGCTACACGCGGGAGCAGTTCCTGGAAATCGTCGCGGCCTGCAAACGTAGCTATCCACGGCTGGTGATCGTTAGCCAGGCGATTGTCGGCTTCCCCACGGAAACCTTCGAGGACTTCCAGGACTCGGTCGATGTTTTCGTGCGGGCCGGGGTGACCAACGTTACCTTCTTTCCCTTTTATCCCCATCCGGAAACGGTGGCCGGCCGGATGGAGGGCCAGATCGACGACGAGGAAAAGTCGCGGCGCGTCCTGTACGGACTGAAAAAGACCGGGGAGGTGGGCATCCTCTCGCTGCATCGCACCCATGAAGTCAACCCCAAATACCAAAAAGTGAAGGCGCGCTATGACCAGTGAGGCGTTCCGGGCCGCCGAGGCGACGGAAGCGGTGCCCTGTCCCGTCTGCGGGGCCAAGACCCATGAGGTGCTGTTCGAGGCCGGCGACTACGAGTACCAGTTGCCGGGGCGGTTCTTCGTCTCCCGCTGCCGGGGGTGCGGGTTGCTGTTCCAGAACCCCCGGCCGCCCTTCGCCGAGATCCTTCGCTACTACACCGAGGCCTACGAACCCTATAAAGCCGTGGGCTCGTCGCTGATGCAAAGGATCCGCCGGCATTTTCTCGTCGCGCCGCGCCTGGAGAAATATCGCAAACTGGCCGCGCGTTTCGAGCGGCCGGTGGATTTTCTCGACGTCGGCTGCGCCACCGGCGAGCTGCTGGCCGAGCTGGCGGCCATGCCGGAATTTCGCTGCCAGGGCCTGGAACCGGTGCCCCATGCCGCGCAAATCGCCCGGCAGCGCGGTTTTGAGGTCCACTGCGCCACCATGGAGGAGTGGGACATGCCCGACGGGCAATTCGACGTGGTTTCCCTGAATCACGTTATCGAGCATGTGCCCGATCCGAAGGGCTTGGCGGCGCGGATCTGTCGCCTGCTGCGCCCGGATGGGGTGCTGACGGGGGAGACCCCCTGCGTCGACGCCCTGGAACGGTTGGTTTTCGGCCGCTACTGGAAAATCTATCACCTCCCCCGGCATCTGACCTTCTTCTCCAAGGAGCTGCTGATCCGGCTGTTGCGCGAGGCGGGCTTTTCCAGGGTCGAGCTGCATCTTCAGCCGGCGCCGACCACCTGGCAGGGCTCGGTGCGCAACTATCTGCTGGCGGGCGATTTTCCGCCCTTCGTCAAGGAACGGTTCTCCGGGCAGAACGTGGCGCTCAACCTGGCCGTGGCCCCCATCGTCTTCCCCTGCGCCTGGCTCGGCTACGCTTCCATCGTGCACTTCACCGCCTACAAATGACGGGCCGGCGCTTTTTTGCCTCCGCGACGACCGAACCGACGAAAGAAATGGATGGGGCCATGGGCGTTACGCCGCATGAAATCGTATGGGATAAAGAGAGAATCGCGGCCTTCTGGAACCACCTCGGCACCAGCACGGCCCTGGAAAATTCCTATTTCGGCAAGCAGCGGGGACGCGCCGTGCTCGGCTTCGTGCGCAAGCACATCGCGGTCGAAGGCGGGGTGGTCGATCTGGGCTGCGGACCGGGGCATTTCCTCGAACATCTGCTGGCCGCCGGGATCGCCTGCTCGGGGGCCGATCTCTCCGCCGATTCGGTGGCCGCCCTGAACCGGCGGCTGGGGGGGAATCCTCTGTTTCAGGAGGCGCGGGTTTGCCCGAGTCCGGGCGAGGTACCGTTCCCCCCGGCTTCCGTCGATGTCCTTTTTTGTCTGGAAACCGTGGAACATCTGCTCGATGCCGATCTGCCCACGTATCTCGGCGCCATGATCGAGGCCCTGGCGCCGGGGGGGAAGTTGATCGTCACCGTGCCGTTCCGGGAAGACCTGGAGCGGGGCAAGGTCGTTTGCGGCGCCTGTGGCTGCCGCTTCCACCGCACCCAGCACGTGCGGTCGTTCACGGAAGCTTCGCTGCGCGAGCTTTTCGCGCGCCGGGGGCTGGCGACCCGCCTGTGCCGGGCCGTCATCCTCTGGCCCGATGTCAGGCTGTATCTGGGTTATCTCCGGGGGGCCGCCAGGGATTACCGTCTGGGTTGTCCCGAGTGCGGCGCGTCCTGTCGTTGCGAGAGGACACTGTGGCGCGGATTGTGGGACAAGCTTCGCAAACGGCAGTTGCGCCATCTGGTGTATATCGGCGAAAAACCGCAGGGGCAGTGAGCTCGGGACATGGCGATGGTGAGTCGAAAATCCGGCATGAAGCTCCTTTTCGGTCTGGGCCTGGTGGCGCTGTTGCTGTCATGGGTGGACTGGCGGGCCGGGGCGCGGATGCTACTGGCGGCGAACCCCTGGCTGTTGCTGGTCAACGGATTCTTATTTCTTCTGGCCCTGTGGGTGGCGGCCCTGCGCTGGCGGGTGCTGTTGCGGCCCCAGGGCCTGAACCCGGCGTTGGGCGAGCTTTTCAAAGTCTATTGGATCGGCGCCTTCGCCAATAACTTTCTCCCCTCCAACATCGGCGGGGATCTGGCGCGGGTCGGCTGGGTGCGCCATTACCGCGACACCGCCGCGATCCTGGCCAGCGTCGTGGCGGAGCGGACAGCGGGATTTTTCGTGCTGCTGGCCTGCGCCATGGCCGGCGTCGTCGCGCATCCCCAGCTCTTGCCGACCGGGGAGCTTTATGCGGCCTTCTGGGCGCTTGCGCTGCTGGCCCTGGTGGTCCTGGGTGGGGTGCTGGCGGGCGCGGAGCCGTTGGCGCGCCGGTTGGCGCGGTCATCCGGCGCCGGGGTGGGTTGGCGCGGCAAGCTCGTCCACGGGATGACGCGGCTGGCCAAGGCCGCGTTGTGTTACCGGAACCGGCACGCCGCACTGGCCGGCGCCTGCGGGTTTTCCCTGCTCTATTACCTGCTGGGTTTCGCCGCCCAGTACACCTACGCCCGCGCCCTGCATCTGCCGCTGACGTTCTGGGAGGTGGCGGCGGTGACGCCCCTGATTTATCTGATTTCCCTGCTGCCGGTTTCCTTCAACGCCCTCGGCATCGCGGAGAGCGCCTGCGTGTTCTTTTATCTCCAAGTCGGCCTCCGTGGCGAGGAGGCCCTGGCCCTGGCGTTTCTGGCCCGGTTCGTTCAGATGGTCTATTCACTGGGCGGGGGGTGTTTTCTCTTGTTCGACAAATCTAAACCCCTCCCCCCCGACCGGTTCGGTGGGCCATGAAGATCGCGAGCGTCATGAAAATCGCCAGATATTGTCGGATTCTCTGGGCCAATCTCAGCCATCCCGCGCAGATGAAAACCGGGCCCATCCACATGCAGCTCGAAGTGACGACCCATTGCAACTTGCAGTGCGTCATGTGCGCGCATCCGGCGCTGATCGAGCAGCCTCGGCACCTGCCCCTGGAACAGTTCAAGACGATCTTCGACCGGCTCCGGCCGTTGACGATTTCCCTCAGCGGCCTGGGCGAGCCCTTTCTGCATCCCGAAATGGCGGCGATGATCCGTTATGCCCACGAGCGCGGCGCACGGACCATCACCACCTCCAACCTGACCGTGATTACCCCGGATTTGGCTCGGGAAATCGTGCAAAGCGGGCTCTCCCTGTTGAAGGGCTCCATCGACAGCACCGATCCGGCCACCTATCTGGCGATCCGCCGCCGCGATCTCCATCATCGGGTGCTCGAAGGCCTGCGCCATATCCAGCGCGCCAAGGACCAGGCCGGCAGCCGCGCCCCCCTGGTGCGGCTGCAATTCGTCATGCAGGGCAACAATTTTCGGGAGATCCCCGAGGTCCTCGAGCTGTGCGCCGACTATGGCGTGGACGCCATCTACTTTCAACCGATCGATCTGGCCAACGGGGCCTACGTCGACGCGGCGACGGTCGACCGTCTCATCGGGAACATGGATCGGGAGGCGTTCCGGGCGGTGCTCGAAGGCGCCGCGCGCAAGGCTGCGGCTTTGAAGGTGGCGACCAATCTGCCGACCCTGTTCCGCGACTTCGAGTCGGTCTGGGCCAAGTACCGGCTGGAGAGTAATCCCGATCCCGCCTCCGCCGTTTGTCTCATGCCCTGGACCTCGGTGTATGTCTCCGTGGACGGGGATGTCCGCCTCTGCTGTTCCTTCGCCGCCAGCCAAGAGACGACCATCGGCAACCTGTGGCGGACGGATTTCATGGACATCTGGAATTCCCCTCGCTATCGGGAGTACCGCGAAGCGTTCCGCGCCGGACGGCGACCGCACCGCATCTGCCAAAACTGCATCGCGCCGACCCTGTTCCGGCTGGTCAAGTCCACGAACTTTTTCAAATACATGCTGCCCCGCTGAGGGTGGCGGCGAGAGGACGACGGATGCCCCTTTCCCTGGAAGAAGCGCTTTG
>DIVU01000065.1:6995-8747 GCA_002423365.1 Desulfuromonadaceae bacterium UBA6124
GGCCTGGCCTACGTCTTTCCCCGGCCGACCGCGACGGAACTCGCCGAATTTTACGCGGCCCTCGCGCTGAACGCCGACTACTATCACGGGCAGAGCGCCTTCAAGGCGGCCTTTTTCGAGTTGTGTTACCGGAAGATCGAGGCCTACTGTCCGACCGGCAAGTTGCTCGATCTGGGTTGTGGGGATTGCGGTTTTCTCAACGCCGGTTACGACCGGGGCTTCGAGCTGTATGGTTCCGACTTGAATCCCGAGGTGGCGAAACTGGCGCGGGGGCCGAATCTCAAATTCCTCGTCGGCCCCCTAGAGGAACAGGGGCTCGCCGCCGGCGCCTTCGATGTCGTCTTCACCGCCGCGACCTACGAACACCTGCTCGATCCGGCCGCGACCACCCGGGAAATCGCCAGAATCCTGCGCCCCGGCGGGATTCTCGCCATGGTCTCCGTGCCCAACTACCGGGCCTTGAACATCCGCCTCGGCCTGGAGGACTGGATGGTCAACCGGCCGCCGGCCCATATCAACTTTTTCACGGGGGCCGCGCTGGCCGGGCTGGTCGCGGCCAACGGCTTCAGGATCCGGGAGCAGTGGACCTACGGCCTGAATCCGGCCCCGGTCAAACGCCGTCTTCTGCGGCAGACGTCGAACGAGCCCTTGCTGGACTGGCTGAAAAAAAACAAGCCCAAAGACCGAGGCGATGCTTTCCGCCCGAAGATTCAAGCCGGCGGCGGGCGCCCGTGGCTGCGCCTGCCGGCGTATGCCTATCTGCATTTCAATTACTTCGATTGCGGCGACAAGCTGGCGCTGATCGCGGAAAAAACCTGAGCGCCCCCGTTGTGAAATGGGGATGGAGTGAAAGCGGCCGTCCGTCTCTTTGCAAATTTTCAATTGAATTGACAATTTGTAAAAACTTCTCCATCTTGCCAATATGATTAATAAAAACGCCATGCAGTCTTTTCTTGATTTCTCTTCTTGGCGCGAAGTCGTCTCCCTCGCGGAAACCCTGTGAGCTTGCCGCATGGCGAAAAATAACCCGACTTTTCAAGCCCTCCTCCCTCTTCTCATCCTTCTCTCCCTCGCTTTCGCCCTCTATGCCCAGACCTTTGGTCATGCCTGGACTTATGACGACTTTCCGGTGATTGTCGAGAATCCTGATGTCCGTTCCTGGGCGGGGTTTTGGGAAAACAGCTATCCCGGGCGGCCGCTGCGGGAGTTGAGCTTTCTGCTCGATCATGCCCTCTTCGGGATGAATCCCACGGGCTGGCGGGTGCAGCAGATTTTCTGGCATGGGCTCAATGCCTGGCTGCTTTTTCAGGTGGCGCAGCGCCTCCGTGCCGGGCGCTTCGTGGCTTGGGCGGGGGCGCTCTTGTTTCTGGTGCATCCCCTGAACGTCGAGGTCGTGGCCAATCTTTCTCACCGCAAGGACAGCCTGGCCCTGGCTTTTTGCCTGTTGGCGTTTCTGGCCTACATCCGGGCCTGCTCCGTTGGCCGGGGGCGTGGAGCCTGGTTGGCGCTCACCGGCTTGTCCTGGGGGTTGGCGCTGCTGGCCAAGGAGAATGCCGTCGTGCTGCCGGTGATCCTGGCGGCCTATGAGTGGGCCTTGGTCGTACCGGAGCGGCGGCTGCTGCTGAAGTGGCGCCGGCCCTGGCTGGTCGCGGGCGTTGCCGCGCCGGCCGGGGGGCTTCTCTGGTTTTATTTCGGCGGCGGGGTGGCGCGGCATCTGGCGGCCATGGGGCAACTTCTGCAAGCCAAGGCCAA
>DIVU01000013.1 GCA_002423365.1 Desulfuromonadaceae bacterium UBA6124
GCTGACGGACAAATAGATTTTCCGGGCAGAGAAAAGGAACTCAACTCCCGGCGGCGACAACGGCCACCGGCAGGGACGAATCACGGGACCATTCATTCCATGATCCCAGATAGATACGCACTTTCTTGAACCCCGCCAGACGCAGAGCGACACAACTATTGGCGGAACGGGCGCCCTTGAAGCAGTAGAGAATGATGTCGGAGTCGGGGGTGAGTCCGTGGGTGGCGCACAAAGCGCGGATTTCCTCGGGGGACTTGAAGGTGGAATATTCCAGCGACTGTTTAAGAAAATTATACCATTCGATCCAGATCGAACCGGGAATCCGCCCTTTGGGCAGCTCGAAATCGGGCTCGTAGGGGGAAGCCAATTGCCCCAACCACTCCCCCTCATGCCGGTTGTCGATCAGGGTCACCGAGGGATCGCGCAAGGCCCGGTGCATCTCGTCACGAGTCGCCAGCAACTCGGAACGCGGGCGAACCTGGAAAACCGTCGCTTCCCTCGTCACCGCGCCGGTTTCCAACGGTCGCCCTCCCATAAGCCAGGCGACCAGACCCTTTTCCAGCACCCCGGCCTGGGGATGACCCAGATAGTCGAGTAGCCAGTACCCCCGACAGGAAGCACCGCACCAGGTTTCCAGGGCGTATTCATAAACGATTGCCGGTTTATCCGGCTCGATACCGGCGCGGCTGAGAAGTCCCGAGAAGTTACGATGCAGCGCGGCAAGTCCTTCTTCCGTGGTTTCCGCCAGATAAGAGAAAAACTCTGGTATGTTGACGGCTCCGGGAAGATGCCCGGCGAGATACTGTTCTCGGTCACGAATGTCGATCAGCACCGCCTCATCCCGCGCGATGAGGTCTTGCACCTCGGCATTGGTGTAGAGAATTTTCCCCATGGCGCCCTTCCCTTTCCGTCAGACTGGTTCCGTAGCTGAAAGTGCCCGTGGGTCGGCCAATTTGAAGCGTTGCAGCATCCCCCGCAGGGCCTCGGCCTGAGCCGCCAGCTCCACTGCGGCAGAAGCACTTTCCTCGGCGTTGGCGGTATTCTTCTGCGTCACCTGATCGATCTGCTGCAATCCTTGACTGACCTGATCGATTCCACCCGCCTGCTCCCCCGAAGCGGTGGCGATTTCCCCTACCAGGGTCGTCACCCGCGTCACCCCCTCCATGATTTCGCGCAGGGATTCGGCGGTCTTCGCCGCGATCTCCATCCCCTTGCCGGTCTTTTCCGCCGACCCCTCGATCAGTTCCGTCGTTTCCTGGGCCGCCTTGGCACTACGCACGGCGAGATTGCGGACCTCCTCGGCGACGACCGCGAACCCCTTGCCGTGCTGTCCGGCGCGAGCCGCCTCCACCGCCGCATTGAGCGCCAGCAGGTTAGTCTGGAAGGCTATCTCGTCGATCACCTTAATAATCCGTGAAATATTCCGACTGGCGCCGCCGATCTCCGCCATCGCCCCGACCATCTCCTGCATCCGTTCATCGCCAAGGGCGGCGGCGTCCCGCATCCGGCGGGAAAGAGTCTCGGCCTGGGCGGCGTTGTCGGCGTTCCGTCGGGTCTGGGCGGCCATTTCGGCCAAGGTGCTGTTGATCTCCTCCAGAGCGCTTGCCTGCTGGGTGGCGCCGTCGGCGAGATCTTGGCTGGAGTCGGCGACCTGGGCGCCATTATTGGCGATTTCGTCACCGCTGAGACGGATTTTCCCCACCAGCGAATTGAGCGCGCTATTGGTTCGGGCCAATGGCTCACGAATGACACCACTGGCGATAAAACTCAGATCGCCTTCGGCCAGTTTCCTGAACGCGGTGAGAATTTCATTCTGCAGATTGTCGGCCATGGCGTTGAGAGCCTCGGACAATTTGCCGACTTCGTCGCTCGAATGGACTTCAAGCCGCCGCGACAGGTCGCCGTCACGAATCGCCTCGGCCAGATCCTGGGCTTTGCGTAAAGGCGCGACGATATTTTGCGCCACCAGAAAAATCACCACCACCAACCCCAAAAGCCCCAGCCCGCCAACGGCAATGGCGAACCAGAGCAGCGCGGTCGCCCCCGCGTTCACCTTGGCCAAGGGGATGGAGACGCCCAGGCTCCAGGGCGCCGCGAACTCTCCGACCCGAACGGGTTCCAGCACCTGATAGGAAAGTTCACCGTCAACCAGGCCGATGCGCGTAAACTCGGCGACGGCCCCCTCGGCAATCGCCCGCATCATCGCCGCGCCCTCGCCGCCGGCAACAACCTCGCCAAGATTTTTCGAAAGGAATTCTTCCCGGGGATGGGTCACCAGGGTGCCGTCGTTCCCGACCAGAAATCCGTAGCCGGTTTCAAAGGGTTTGATTTCGGCGATCAAGAATTGGAAATAATCGAGAACGATGTCGATACCGACCACGCCGAGCACCCGTCCATCCTTGAGAATCGGCACCGCGACCGTCGCCATTTGCTTGGCGACCTCTTCGTCGTAATAGGGGTTGACCAGCATCTCCTTGCCGGTCGATTTGGGAACGGAATAATACTCGTCGGTATCCTCGGAGGGGGAATAACTCCCTTCGAGCTTGTCCCCGGCGCGGAAAAAATAAGGCGCGTACCGCCCGTCCTCTCCATGGGTGGCGTTGTGATTGACGTACTCCGCGTCCCGACCATCCAGGGCGTTCGCCTCGAAAGTGGCCCAGATACCGAAGAACATGGGATTAGATTCCAGCAAACCCTGCATCTGGGCATCGAACAGATCCCGATTGGTCTGCTCGGGATGCCGCGCCGCGCTCTCAAAGATCACCGCCATCGAACGGGCGGCCTGCATCGCCAGTTCGATGCGCGACTGCACCGCGTAACCGTACTTTCCCGCCACTTCCCGGGCCAGTTCATGGGCCTGCGTTTCGGCGAAGGTGCGGAAACGCTGAACAACAATACCCATGACCAGGGCCAGAACCAAAGTCACCACCGTACCGACCGACAGGAGTATTTTGCCGCGTAATTTCAGATGATTCAGCATGGAGGCACCTCGGATGGAGAAGGGAGAAACGGCAGGATCCGAGGAGTTTTTGCAAGATACATTCCAGGCCCGGACGGCCCTTCAGCGCTGGGCCCCGGGCCTGAAAGCCACAGCAAAAAATGAAAGCGTTTCAATGCATGAGACGTAAATGGTGGAAGTTGGCTGGGTGAAGATGCTCCCGAACTGGCGTCATCAACAACGGGATAAACAAAATCGGGTCAAAATTCCGACGCTTCAACTGACCACGTAAGCCGCCGCGCCGGTGGCGATGAGCAGGCCGGTTTCGTTTTTCAGTTCCATGCGCGCCGAGGCAATGCGGCCGCCCAGGCGGGTAACCTCGGCGCGGGCGTGAAAACTTTGGCCGACGCCGGGGCGCAGGTAATCGACCCGCAAATCGATGGTGCTGAAGCGCCCGAAACGGTTCACCAGTTGGTCGGCCGACTCGTCGGCATGTTTTTCCGCCACTGCCACCACCACGGCGAACCCGCCCACCGTATCGAGGGCGGTGGCGATGGCGCCGCCGTGTAACCGATTATGAACATAACTGCCGACCAGGTCGGGTCGCATGACGAAGGTCAGGCCGGGGGACGCGGGGGCGAAGGACTCGACCCGCAGGCCGAGCAGGGCGTTGAAGGGAAAACGCTCCTCGAAAATCTCGCGCAGGAAGGTCTCCAGGCGGGTCTGCTCCTCCGGGGAGCGTCGAAGGGGAGAAATGGAAGCGGACATGGGCAAAACTCCGGAGATGAATTAAGCGGACGGCAAGGCCGTCCTTCAGGGCTCGTGGGCAGGGGCATCGGCGAGCGGGACGATGTCCGCCGCGCGCAGGCACAGGGTCAGGGGATCTCCGACCTGCAAGGGTGAACGGCGCAGGGAGCGAACCGGAATGCGCATCTGCATCCGCGTTTCCGGCAGGCCGTCTGGGACGACCCAGACCAGCGCCTCGCCGCCCAGTTCCAGCACCTCACAGACCCGGCCGGGAATGGGATTTTCCAGATGCTCCCCCCAGGGTTTGTCGGGACGCACCAAGAGCAGGTTGGAGGGGAGCACCGCCCAGCGCACCGCCGTGCCGACGGCGACATCCGGCGCGGGGGTCAGCCGCAGCCGGTGCGCTCCCCAGTTCAGCAGCGCCGCCCCCTCGGCATCCGTGCCGATGAACTCCCCGGCGAAAACATTGGGGATATCGAGGAGCCGGGCCGCCGACACGGAGGCCGGACGGGCCAGCACCGCCGCCGTCGGCCCCGCCTGCAACAGCTGTCCATGGCGCAAGAGCACGAGGTGGTCGGCCATGCGCGCGGCTTCATCGAGATCGTGGGTGACGAGCAGAATGGTGGTGCGCAGCTCGGCGTGCAGGCGCCGCAGTTCGATGTAAAGGCGCTGGCGGGTGCTGCGGTCGACGGCGGAAAAGGGCTCGTCGAGAAGCAGCAACTGCGGGTCGCGGGCGATGGCCCGGGCCAGGGCCACCCGCTGCCGCTGACCACCGGAGAGTTCGTGGGGATAGCGGCCTTCCAATCCCTCGACCCGGGCCAGGGCGAGATAGTGCCGGGCGCGCTCCCGCCGTTGCCCGTTTGGTAGATGGGTCAGGGACATCTCGACGTTGCCCTGCGCCGTCAGGTGCGGAAAAAGGCCGTAATGCTGGGAAACGAGCCCGATGGGACGCAGCCGGGTGGGAAGATGGACACGTTCGTCGTCCCAGACCGCCTCCCCCAGGCGGATGCGCGCATGTCGCACCCGCAAGAGACCGGCGATGGCGTGCAGAATCGACGTCTTGCCGCTCCCCGACGGCCCGACCAGGGCGGTGATGCGCCCCTCGGGCAGCTCGGCGGCAAAGTCGAGCAGCGGTCCCTCGTGCCGGATGGCGACGGAAAGGTTCATGCCCCACCCCGCCCTTTCAGCAGCCGCTCGGCCAACCCGTAACTGACGGCGATGGTGACGAGGGAGATCACCAGCAGCAGCAGGGCCATGGCCCCGGCCGAAGCCGTGTCGAAGGACTGCACCCGGTCGTAGATGGCGATGGCGACGGTCTTGGTCTCGCCGGGGATGTTGCCGCCGACCATGAGGACTACGCCGAACTCCCCCAGGGTGTGGGCGAAGGTCAGCACCGCCGCCGAGAGGATGCCCGGCCAGGCTAGCGGCAGCTCGATTCGCAGCAACGCCTGCCAAAAAGTCAGTCCACAGCACTGCGCGGCCTCGCGCACCTCCCGGGGAATGGCGGCGAAGGCCCGTTGCATCGGCTGTACGGCAAAGGGGATGTTGAAGAGGATCGACGCCACCACCAACCCTTCAAAACTGAAGGCCAGGGTGTGCCCGACCAGTCGTTCGTAATACTGTCCGAAAAAGGTCTGCCGCCCCATGCTCACCAGCAGGTAGTAACCGATCACCGTCGGCGGCAGGACCAGCGGCAGCGCCAGCAGCCCCTCGATCCAGGGCTTGCCTTTAAAGGAAGTGACCGCCAGCCAGCGGGCGACGGCCAGGGCCAGGGGCAGCAGGATGAGCAGGGTCGCCAGCGCCAGACGCAGGGAGAGAGCGATTGCCGACCAATCCATCAGTCCCCCGCCCCTTCCGGCGCGACGAATCCATATCCCGCCAAAACTTCACGCACCGCCGGCGTTTGCAGATAACGGTAAAAATCACGGCTCACCTGCCCCGCGCCCTTGAGCAGCACCATCCGCTGGCGCAGGGGTTCAGCGGCATGCCAGGCTTGCGGAATGACCGCAAAATGGCCCAGCCCGGCCGTTTCCGGAGCTTTGACCAGGGACAGGGGAACGATCCCCCCGTCCGCGGAACCGGAAGCGGCGAACTGCATGGCCTGAGCGGCATTTTCGCCGAAGACCAGGCGCGGCGCGACTTCCGTCCAAAGCCCGGCGCTCTGCAGGGCCGCCCACGCCGCCCGGCCGTAGGGCGCGTGCTCGGGATTGGCGATGGCGAAACGCCGCAGGCTGCCCGCCGTCAGCGCGGATTTGAGCCCCCGCAGCTCAGCGTCGACAGCCAGGGACGAGCCCATGGGGGCGAAGAGTACGATTTGACCGACGGCGTAAAGCCTCCCGCGATCTTCGGTCAGACCCCGATTGGCGAGCCGGAAAACGAAATTCTCATCCGCCGACAAAAAGATCTCGAAGGGTGCGCCCTGTTCGATCTGGGTCATGAAGGTGCCGGAAGAACCGAAGGAAATCCGTACCTTTTGCCCGGTTTCCGCCGAAAAACGCGCCGCCACCTCGGCCAGGGCGAACTTGAGATCGGCCGCGGCGGCAATCGCCGGAACCTCGGCGGCGGCAAGGGGAAGCGCCGGACCGACGCTGAAGAGCAACAGGCAAAAAACGATAAAACGGAAAAAATGCATCGGAATTTTCCTATTTCTCCTCCCCGCCCCACATCTGATCCAGATAGCGTTCCCGGCCGGAGCCCCGGCGGTAGATTTTATAGCGCTGGGGGTTCTTTTTGTAATACTCCTGATGATACTCCTCGGCGGGATAAAAGGCCGTGGCCGGGAGGATTTCGGTGACGATGGGGCCGTCGAAGCGTCCCGACGCATCCATGTTACGTTTGGACTGTTCGGCCAACCGACGCTGGCTATCGTCGTGATAGAAGATGGCGGTGCGGTAATGCTCCCCCTGGTCGGCAAACTGGCCGATGGGGTCGGTGGGATCGACGTTGCGCCAGAAGACTTCGAGCAGTTCGCCGAAACCGATGCGCGCCGGATCAAAGAGGATGCGCACCGACTCGCGATGGTCGGTGAAACCTCGGGCGACATCCTCGTAACTGGGGTTTTCCTGGCGGCCGCCGGTGTAACCGGAGGTCACGGAAAGCACCCCGTCGAGTTGCGCGAAGGGCGGCTCCATGCACCAGAAACAGCCGCCGGCGAAGGTTGCGATCGCTTGTGTGGCATCCGGGTTCGGCATCGATTCCTCCTTGTCCAAGGTCAGGCCCGGCACGGGCGCGGCAAGCAGTAACAGCAGAAAAACGAACGACAAACGCATCCTTTACCTCACTCAATCCTTGACGATCAGCCCACAGCCGTAGCGGGGATCGAGATCCGCAACCTTGAGGCGACAGAATTCCTCCTCCCAGAGATCGAGACAGTAGGCGCCAAATTCCCCGGAACCGGCCTCGAGCCCTTCCAGAAGACGCAGGGTTTCCTCGCGCAAAGCGGCATCGAGCTTGCCCAGCCGACAGACCCGGCCGTGCAGTTCGGCCAGTTCGGCCCGGGGGATGGGCGCCGGAACGAAGGGCCGTCCGAGCACGCGATTGGCGAGGGCGGTAAGAAAGAAATCGGAGAGCGCGAGATCGTCCAGATGATCGGGATGACACCCGGTCAGGTCGAGATTCTCGGGCGCCGGCAGTTCGAAGCCGAGG
>DIVU01000133.1 GCA_002423365.1 Desulfuromonadaceae bacterium UBA6124
CGCCCTCATCGGCGGGTTGGCGGGGATTCTCATCGGCGCCGGCTTCTATGCCCACGCCTTCCCCTGGGTTTCGCGGGTGATGCTACCCAAGGGGGATTTCGGCCCGCTGACCTTCCCCGAATTATTCAAGGTGAATCACTGGCGGGTCATCGTCCCCCTGGCCGTCACTCTCATCCTGCTGCTCGCCGTGCTGGAATGGGCCGGACTCTGACGATTCGGCGCGAACTCCATGCGTTTCCCCCCCTCCTCCTATCGGCCTGAATGGCTGCGCGCCTACCGCCCGGTCGATCTTTCCCGCGACCTGGCGGCGGGTGCGGTGGTGGCGGTGGTCCTGGCGCCCCAGGCCATGGCCTATGCCCTGCTCGCCGGCCTCCCCCCCATCGTCGGCCTCTACGCCGCCACCGTCCCACTTTTGGCCTATGCCCTGATCGGCTCTTCCCGGCATCTGGCGGTGGGGCCGGTGGCGATCGTTTCGCTGCTGGTGCATGTGGCCTGCGCCAAGCTGGCACTGCCGGGCAGTCCGGAATATCTCGGGGCGGCCCTACAACTGGCGCTCTTAACCGGGTTGCTGCAACTGGCTCTCGGCCTGCTGCGCGCCGGTTTTCTGGTCAATTTTCTGTCTCGGGCGGCAATCGGCGGTTTCACCTCGGCGGCGGCCCTGCTCATCGGCCTCAGCCAGGCCGGCAGTCTGCTCGGCATTGCCGGCGGCGGCGAATCGGCGCTGGAACAGGGGCTGACCCTGCTGCGCAACCTGGGGCAAATTCATCCGCCGACCGCCCTGCTGGGGCTGGCCGCCATCGCCCTGCTGCTGTTACTGCGCCGGTTTGTTCCGCGTCTGCCCGCGCCACTTCTGGTCGTTGTCCTCGCCATCCTGTTCACCAACGGGCTGGGTCTCGACCAGAACGGAGTTCGCACCGTCGGAGAGCTGCCCCAGGGGTTGCCTCCCTTCGCCTTCCCCCCGTTCCACCTGGAACAGCTCGCGGCCCTGCTGCCGGCGGCGCTGACCATCGCCCTGATCGGCTACCTCGAATCCTACGCCGTCGCCGGGCTTATCGCCGACCGGGAGAAATACCACATCCTCCCCAACCGCGAATTGCTCGGGCTCGGCGCCGCCAACCTCACCGCCGCCTGTTTTTCCGGCTATCCCGTCACCGGCGGGTTTTCCCGCACCGCCGTCAACCATCAGGCTGGCGCCCGTACCCCTCTGGCCGGGGTAGTCACGGCGCTTCTCATCGGCATTATCCTCTTTCGCTTCACCCATCTGTTTCACGATTTACCGAAAACCATCCTCGCCGCCATCGTTATGGTCGCCGTCGCCGGACTGGTGGAATTTGCCGAAGCCCGCTCTCTCTTCCGCATCAAGCAGAGCGACGGCTACACCTTTCTCCTCACCTTCCTGGTCACTTTGGCCTTCGGCGTTGAAATCGGCATCGTCGCCGGCGTCGCTTTTTCTCTGCTTGTCTTCATCTGGCGCAGCGCCCACCCGCACATCGTTGAACTCGGCTGGCTGGAGGAAGATGGAATCTACCGCAACGTCCAGCGCGACTCCCGGGCGCGGATCAATCCCGAACTGCTGATCGTGCGCATCGACGCTTCCCTCTACTTCGCCAACATGGCCTTCATCGAGGACTGGCTGCGCGCCGCCCTCGCCCGCCGGACCGAGATACGGGCGGTCATCTTCGATCTCTCCGGGGTCAACGACATGGATGCCGTGGCGCTGGCCAAACTGGAGGGTCTCTGTGACGGCTTTCTGGAACGGGGACTCAGCTTCGCCCTCGCCGAAATGAAAGGTCCGCTGCGCGATCTGGCGGAACGCGCGGGCTGGCCCGCGAGATACGGTCGGCGCATCAGCTATGTGACCCTGCGCCAGGCGGTGGGAGAGATGGAGGTCAATCGGCTAGGGGAAACAACCTGACGAGAAAAAGCGGGGAAAGACGAGGGGATGAAGCTGTCGGCCGGGGTCTAAGAAGTTACCAGTTCCTGCCGACAACGTCCGCAGAGCAGTTCGTCGTCGCGGTAGCCTTTCAGCAGCAGTTCTGGTTCGATGCGACCGTCTCCCCGGCAATCGCCGGTGCCGGTCGGACCGAGGCAGGGGACGTCAAAGAGGAGGGGCTGGAGGAATTTATCAAAAGTGGCCTGTTGCTTGGCGGTGAGCAAGTCGACATTGCCGTCCTGATCAAGCAGAAAGGTGCCGACACCGACCACGGTGCGCGGCAGGTGCTGATGCCCCCGTACCGCCGCCTCGATGTGGTGGACGCCTTTGTGGCAAAGATAGTCAAGAAGGTCGAGATCGATTTCCATTATTCCCCCGAAATAACCAAGGCCAGGCAATGCCTGGCCTTGAAAGAATCCTGTTTAACCATTCCCGGCGCCGATCTGCGCCCCTTCCTCGCTTCCGTCCTCGACCTCATCGACAACGGTCGCCTGCATCCGGTCGGAGAAGGCGTCGAGATCGATCTCTTCCGGACTCAACGACAACCCGAGGCGTTTAGCTCCGATAAAACGTTTGCGGAAATAATTGGAGTTGATACTCGAAACCACCACCCCCCGGTTGCGACTCGAAGCATGAATCATCTTGTCATCGCCCAGATAGATGCCGACGTGTGAAGGGAATTTGGCATAGGTCTGAAAAAAGATCAGATCCCCCAACTGCAGAGCCCCTTTGGGCACCCGGGTTCCCAAGGTGTATTGCTCGCGGGCGGTGCGCGGGAGTTTCAGGTCAAACTCTCTAAAGACCTTTTGTACAAAGGCGGAACAGTCGATGCCGTTTTTGCCGTTTCCGCCGAAGCGATAGGGGGTGTTGAGAAAGCTCAGGGCGGTCTTCTCGAAGATGGAGGCATCGGCATCGGCAGGGATATCGCGGGTCAATTCACGAACGATGGCGCCCTTCTCCGTCGAAGGGGTCTTAGCCACAACCGTTTTTTCCACGGTCACCGGTTTGGAACCAACCACCAGAACCTGGCCGAGCTTGAGCCGATCGCCGGAAAGTTTATTGAGGCGCCGAAGTTCGGCCACGGAAATTTTGGTTTTTTTGGCGATTTCGAAGAGGGTGTCCCCTTTTTTCACCTTGTGGGTCAGGGTTTGCATCTTGACCGCGGCGGTCTTTTCCGTCGCAGTCGCCCTCTTTTTGGAGACGACCAGAACCTGACCCAACTTGAGATTGTTACCGGAAAGGTTGTTCAGCCGCTTGAGTTCAGCCACGGAGATCTTGGCTTTTCGGGCGATTTCGGAGAGGGTGTCCCCTTGCTTCACCTTGTGGGTGGCGGAATTCGCCACCGAAGCCTTGCCGGTCCCCGCGGACTTCTTCGTGTTTTTGGTCAACCCGGAAGATTTGGAGACGACCAGAACCTGGCCCAACTTGAGGTTATTGCTGGAAAGATTATTCAGCCGCTTGAGTTCGGCCACGGAGATCTTGGCTTTTTGGGCGATTCCGGAGAGCGTGTCCCCTTGTTTCACCTTGTGGGTCGCGGATGCAGTGTTCATCTGCGTCTTGCCGGCGGACGCCGTCTGCTTCGTGTTTTTGGTCGACCCGGAGGACTTGGCAACGGTCAACACCTGCCCGAGCTTGAGGTTGTTGCTGGAGAGGTTGTTGAGGCGTTTCAGCTCCGCCACCGTCAGTCGGGATTTCTGAGCGATCCCGGAGAGCGTGTCCCCCTGGCGCACCTTGTAGGTCGCTTGAGCTGATTTGGTTCCGGAGGTTTTCGAAGCGGCAAGGAGCGGGGACGGGCACAACAAGAGCAGTACGAGCAGGATCGGCAAGAATCGAGACATCATGTCATCCTAAAAATTTTTACAGGAATCCTACGGGTGCACTTCCAAGCGGCCCGAATCACGGGCGGGAAGGAAGCTGGCCGGCCTGGTGGCACGGCATCGCGGCCTGTCAGTTTCAGCGGCGCTAAATGCGCCGAACGGGAAATAAGGGCTACTTTAACCGCAAAAGCCACACAAGGCAAGTTTTTTTGCAACACCCCTGTGTTGCTTTTACCACAGCGTGCTTTCATGAAAACTGCCTTCAGCTCTCGCACTATTTCGCCATAACCACGTAATAACCTAAAAATATTGAAAACGGATTCCACCTGGCGGGCCTTGCCCAAGACCAATTGCATCAGGAGCTGAACAACTCCCCTGGGCCGGCAACGCATCCTGATCTCTTGACAACCCGCCAAAGGCAAACACGAAAGGCGCAAAGAGAGAGCTTCCCTTCGCGCCTTTCGTGTCTTTACGTGAAAAAACATCTCAGGGTTGCGGCGGCGTAACCCCCTGAGGCAGGAGCAGCCAGAAGCGCCCCTTCTGCTTCATCCGGCCCGCCTGAGATCCCGCATCGTCCCCCATCCCCCAGAAGAAATCGCCGCGGATCTTCCCCTTGATTGCCCCGCCGGTGTCCTGGGCAAGCATCAGCCGCTGCAACGGCTCGCTGCTCGACGGCCAGGTCGTGTCGAGAAAGACCGGCGCCCCCAGGGGAATCGTTTTCGGATCAACCGCCAGGCTGCGGCCCGGAGTGAGCGGCACGCCGAGGGCTCCGGGGGGACTTTCCAGTGGACCGGGGCGCTCGACGAAAAAGACGTAGCTGGGGTTCTCGGCCAGCAAGGTCTTCACCTGTTCGGGGTTTTGCCGCGCCCAGGCCTTGATATTCTGCATGGACATCTGCTCGCGGGTCATGGCGCCGCGCTCGATGAGCAGCTTACCGATGGAACGATAGGGGTGGCCGTTCTGGTCGCCGTAATTGACCATCACCCGCTCGCCGTTCTCCAGCAGGATGCGTCCCGAGCCCTGGATATGCAGAAAGAAGAGCTCCACCGGATCGGCGACATAGAAAAGAATCTTCGCGGTCGGGCGTCCCTGGCCGGCGTCGATGTCGCCGCGCGTCCAGTAAGGCACCACCTTGCGCCCTTCCAGCCGGCCGCGCAGTCGGTAATCTTTCAGTTCGGGGTAGATTTCCCGCAGATCGACGACGAGCAGATCGTCGGGAACAGCATACAGAGGATAGGGGTACTTGGACGAGGGGACACGGCTGCCGCGCACATCGGGCACGTAATAACCGGTGAGGGTGCCAATCTCTCCCCCATCGGCGTCCCGTACCTGCCAGGGGACGAAACGACTTTCAAAAAAACGCCGCAGGGTCTCACGGTCCGCCCCTTCCAGGGTCGCGGCCTCGGCGCAGACATCCGCCCAGCCTTCCCATTTTTTCAGCACCCGACAGCTCTTCAGTAAGGGATCGAGGGCCTGGGCCAGATCATCCCGCTCCCAGCCGGCGACATCCTCCCAGGGAACCATCGTGTAGGTTTCGACCGGAGGCACCTCGGTCGGCACTTCCACCGTTGGCGCAACCTCGACCGCCTGCGGCGGCGCGACCCGGGGGGGAGGGGAAGTCGCGACCGGCGGGGCGGCACAGGCCGC
>DIVU01000182.1 GCA_002423365.1 Desulfuromonadaceae bacterium UBA6124
CTCGTGGGGAGAGTCTACCCCATCAAGTCGGCCGCGGCTACCGTCGCATCACGGAGAGTTTCCGGCGGGCGCGGCCGCGGTCGGCTACCTCCGCCGCCCTCGGCGGCAGGAGGGGACCGCCCCGCAACACATTTCTTACCGATCCGGACGATTTTTCAATAACATACCGCTCTGTTTCGGCGCAGTGCACTCCGGACCTTCGAGCCGACGATCCGGTATGCCACCGCCGGCTTATCTGGTCTCCCCCACCGTCGCGCGGCTGTGGGCCAACTATTAATCCTTGCAGAAGTAATGGTTCATGNNGGGTACCCGATGCCGGCTCGCGCTTCCCCCGGGTCGGCCGCCCCAGCACGACAACCTCCGGGCCGGGGACGCGCTCGCCCGCGGGCGCGGCGCTCAGGGTCGGCCTGGCCTGCCCTTGGTCCCATTGCTTATGCAAGGGTCAATAGGTACAGGGACTTCAAACGCAGCCCGGCTTCGCTGACGCCTTCCTGCCGCAGGTCCGGGCGCCGGAAGCCGGCGAGACCTTCCGGCTCCCGGCTCAGGCCAAAACACTGGAGCGCATTGCCCTGACCCGGAACGAGCCTTGTACCGCGGCCAACTGGCAAGGCCCCCCACCTTTTCGTCTTGACTGCCCCGGTTGGTTTGCGGGAGACTCCGCGCCAGCCGAGGCGACCCCACGGGGAGCGGCCCGCTTTGTCTGCGGCTCCTCGGGGGGGCGGGGCCCCCGATAGCCGGATCGCCCCGCAGCCCCCAAAAGCAAACTCCTATCACCTGTTGAGCGCGTTGAGGCATAAACGGAAGTTATTTAGCAGCCTGCTGAGGGTGGATCGCAAGTACTACTGTCCCGACGTTGGTCGAGGGGTCTCGGTTGGTTGCCGGATCGGCTTCCAGCGCCGCAGTCCGAAAGGCGTGAGGCATTGTCCCAATGGGGATCCCTCGTCCAGCGGAGCGTGAATGGCCGGTTGAGCGAGGCGGATGCAGCCACGGCTGCCCCAAAGCAGGAAAATCTTGACCCCTCATTCAGTCCTGTGCGGTTTGTAGCGGCATCGCCATCGAGAAGGGGAGGTGTGGGATTGGCTACGCTCACGGTGATGAATCCGGTGGCGCGGCGTGTTGCGATCAGCGTGCAACCGGCCGGCCGGGTGTCCGAGTTGAATGGCGCGCGGATTGGTCTCTACTGGAACCTCAAGCCGGGAGGCGACATAGCGTTGCAGCGCATCGAGGAATTCCTCGGTGCGCGGTACCCCGAGGCGCGCTTCGCCTACTTCCAGGGGGATGTGGGTGCATCGATGCGCCACAACACGCCGGCCGCCACGGATCGGCTGGCTCGAGAGTGCGATGCCGTGGTGGCCACGACAAGCGACTGAGGGTCATGCACGTCGTGGCTTGTCCACGACATGGTGGAACTCGAACGGCGCGGCATCCCCACCGTCACGCTCACCGCTGCTGGCTTTGTCCGCGACGGACGACGGAGCGCAGAGACGTTCGGCCTTCCTCAACTCCCAATCGCCATCGCCCCTTCCCCGTTTACCAACCAGGCGCCGGAATCCATCCGGTCGATGGTGGATCGCGCTGCCGACCAGATCATTTCTGGCCTCACCCAGCAACTCCCTGCAACCGGTGTTGAGAGGAAAGGGGTCGCGGGTGTCGAGGACGAATGGCTCTCGTTCGAGGGGGACGATGCCCTCGATGCCCTGGACGCCATGAACCGGCGGTTCCTCGAATGCGGGTGGAGCGACGGCTTTCCGTTACAGCCCGCGACCGAGCGGCAGGTGGAGCGCATGCTCGCCGGGACAAGCCGCGCGGCGGAGAACGTTGTGGCGACACTCGAGCCCGGCTTCGGGATCGCCACGGTGAAGAAGATTGCGGCGAACGCCCTGATGGCGGGCTGCCGGCCGGAGCACCTCCCTATCGTGATCGCCGCCGTGGAGTGTCTGGCGGAGCCAAAGATATACCTGCGCAACAAGGCGATGTCTACCGGGCCACACGCGCCGCTCGTACTTGTCAATGGCCCGATTCGGGCCAGACTCGGCATCAACTCGGGACGCTGCGCCCTCGGCCCCGGCGCACCGTCGTACGCCAACTCGGTGATTGGCCGGGCGGTGCACCTCTGCTTGATGAACGGTGGGCACGTGTATCCGGATATCTCGGACATGGACACGATCGGTTCGCCGACGAAGTACAGCCTGTGTGTGGGGGAAAACGAAGAGGCAAGTCCGTGGGTGCCGTACCATGTCGAACGGGGGTTCGTAGCGGACGCGAGCACGGTCACGGTTCATTTCGTGTACGGGCTGTGCGAGCTGTACGATTTTCAGAATCGGGACCCTGAGCGACTGGTCGAGGGGTTTGCGACCGCGGCAATGAACCTAGCTCAGGTTCCGACGGGAAAATGGCTGCTCGGCCGGCGCACCGACCCCCGGACCGGAGCGAGCGAGAAGGAACACCACCTGATGCTCATTTGTCCGGAGCATGCCCAGATCTTCGCTGGGTCCGGCTGGGGGAAGGACCAAGTTCGGGAGGCCATGCACAGGCAATCGCGCCTGCCATTCCGGTTGCTGATGCTCAACAAAGAACCGAAGGCGATGCTGGCGTCGCACCCCGAACTCACGTGGCTGTGGGATAGTCCCGAGGCGCTGCTGCCGGTGCTGGAGGACGCCAGTTGCTACGACATTGCGGTCGTCGGAGGACCGGCAGGACGGGGCGCCTTCTTCTACGGGGCCGGCGAGCCCGTGACCAAACCGATCGTCGATCGCTAATGCCATCCGACACCCCGGATAGGTGCCCGCGAGCTTGGCTGAGCATCCGGCCAACGCGATGGAAAGATACGACCGAACACGACGCAGGTGGATCAGCGACAGTTGCGGCGAGTCTGGGAATCGAGCTTGCTTGACTTCGCGAGAATTCTAAAGGTAGTGTACATCCCTTCAGCGATGTGGCCAACAGAAGTGCATGCGCACTGGGAGGCTTCCAATGCCGACCGTTCCGTTCACAATGTTCCAGAAGGTCTGGGATCGCCACGTGGTGGCAAAGGCACCGGAGGGCGAGGAGTTGCTGTTCGTCGACCGGAGCTTCATCATCGAAGGGAATGCCTTCCTGGGATTCGACCAGCTTCGCATTGCGGGACGCAAGGTCCGCAAACCGCTGCAGAATATCGCCATCACCGACCATTACCTCCCGACTCTCAACCGCGCCGCCGGGATGGGTGGATTCACGAATCCGGAGATCCGGCGCGTCGTTGAGATGCAGAACGAGAACGCCGCGGAGTTCGGGCTCGAGCACATCGACATCACGGATCCCCGCCAAGGGATCGCCCACGTCATCGCCGCCGAACTGGGCCTGACCCAGCCGGGGTTGCTCATCACCTGCAATGATTCGCACACCGCGACCAACGGGGCGCTGGGGGCGCTTGCGATGCCCGTCGGCGCCTCGAATCAACTGAGCCACGTGATGGCGACGCAGACGCTCTGGCAGAAGCGCCCCAAGGTGATGCGCATCACCATCGACGGCGTCCTGCCGCCAGGCACGACCAGCAAAGACGCCATTCTGGCGGTCATCGCCAGGGTCGGAATCGGCGGGGGGGTGGGGTACGCCATCGAGTTTGCAGGGTCGACTGTTCGCGCCATGTCGATGGATGCCCGCCTGACTGTTTGCAACATGTCGGTCGAAGCGGGTGCACGGATCGGGATGATTACCCCCGACGATACGACTTACAGCTACATGTGTGGCCGACCCTATGCGCCCAAGGGCGCTGAATGGGACAAGGCGATGGCATTCTGGCGCAGCCTGCCCACGGACGATGGGGCCCGGTTCGATCGGGAAGTGCACATCGACGTCAGCAACCTTGCCCCCGTGGTGAGCTGGGGCACCAATCCCGAGGACAGTCTACCGATCACGGCCAGCGTGCCCCATCCGACCGACTATGCCGATCCCGAGCAGCGGCGACGCGTCGAGCGGGCGCTCCGCTACATGAAGCTGACGCCCGGGATGCATCTGACCGACATCACCATCGATCGGGTGTTCATCGGATCGTGCACCAACGGCCGCCTTGAGGATCTCCGGGCGGCGGCTAATGTCTTGAAAGGTCGTCGTGCGGTCGTTCCCGCCATGATTTCCCCGGGATCGACCGCCATCAAGCAGCAGGCGGAGGCGGAGGGCCTGGACCGGATCTTCATCGCAGCTGGCTTCGAGTGGCGCCATTCGAGCTGCTCGATGTGCAACGGCTCCAACGGCGATGTCGTGGCGCCAGGCGAACGCTCCGCATCGACCACCAATCGCAACTTCGAGGGACGCCAGGGGCCGGATGCCATGACGCACATCATGAGCCCGCCGATGGCGGCTGCCGCTGCGGTCACCGGGAAGCTGACCGATGTGCGAACCCTCTAACCTGTGTTATTCGCGAACATGGCTCGCGAATATCACAGGTTAAACAATACCCTAGTGGTTCGCGACCAGAGACGGAATGGGCGTTGTTATTCTCTCAATGGCGCACCCATCCTGACCGACGGATACCCGGTGTACCACCACCATTGGTCGTCTTGCTGGAGGCGGGATTGCTCATTGACCTTAAATATGGAGTATTCGCGAGGTACTCGTGAATACTCCAGAAAAATGGTCGACCAGTGCATCGCCTGCTCGGTGGAAAGGAAGAGGAAAGGTCATGGAACCGTTCACCGTGCTGAACGCAATTGCCGCGCCGCTGGACATCCCCAAGATCGACACGGGCATGATCATGCCGGGTCGGTACAGCCGGAAGTACCGGCGGCCAGGGCACCCCGACTATGCTGAGGGCTTCCTGCACGATCTGCGATTTGACGCGGACAACAATCCGCGAGCGGACTTCGTACTCAACGTTCCGGAATATCAGGAGGCCAAGATCTTGGTCGCGGCTGCAGACTTTGGCTGCGGCTCGTCGCGAGAGACGGCGGCCTACGCCGTGCTCGACTACGGTCTTCGTGCCTTGATCGGCCCCAGCTTCGGCGACATCTTTAACGGCAACTGCCTGCAGAACGGCATCCTGGTGGTCGTGTTGCCACAGGAGGCGGTGTCCGAGTTGTGGCGCCAACTCCGTGAGCAGCCTGGCGCCAGGATCATCATCGATCTGGAGAAGCAGATGGTCACTGCGCCGCGAGGGGACACCTACGCGTTTGACATCGAGCCGACCCGCAAGAAGCGGTTATTGCTCGGGCTGGATGACGTGGGAGTCACCATGGAATACATGTCGAAGATCGAGGTGTTCGAGGAGCGGCATCGGAAGGTATTGAGTTGGTTGGCGCCCATCATTTAGATGAGGGCTTTCGGGTGGCTATTCGGGAATCGGAAGGACTGACGAGCGAGTTGGTCGGAGGTGGATAGACTGGCCCTAAAGGAGGCGAGCATGAAGCGCAAAGCGGTTCTGACCCTGATTGTTGTGATGGGCATCAGCGGACTTCTCTTGTCCGCGGCGGATGCGGCGTGGAAGCCGCAAAAGAGCATCGAACTGGTCATCGGCTCAGAAGCGGGTGGCGAAAACGACCGCATTGGCCGCGCCGTCTGTCTGGGGCTGACCAGCAACAAGCTGATCGAGGGGGTCGTCAATCCGGTCAACAAGCCCGGCGGAAGCCAAGGCGTTGCATCGGCCTACGTGGAGTCGCGCAAGGGAGATCCGCACTTCCTCTTCCTGAGCGCCGACAGTTGGGTGGCCGGCCAGGTGGCCAAGGGCAATGTGGACTTCATGAAAGGGTTTCAGCCCATCCTGAGATTCTTGGTTGCCTACAACGTCTTTTCGACAAGGGTCAACTCGCCTCTGAAGAGCATGGCCGATGTGAAAGAGCGGCTGAAAAAGGAGGGCCCGGCTTCCGTATCTTTTGGCTTCGCGACCGCAGCCGGCAATCCAAACCACATCGGGGTTGCCAATGTGGGGCTGGCCGCTGGCGTTGAGCCGGCGATGATGAAGGCAATCGTCTTCAAGGTGGGCACGGCAGCTTCCACCGCCGTGGTGAGCGGGCACGTGGACATCGCCGTCTCCAGCATGGGCAGCGCTTTGCCCTTGGTTCAGGCTGGCAAACTCCGCTATCTCGGTGTTGGCGCCCCCAAGCGGCTCGGCGGGATCATGAAGGATATTCCGACCCTGAAAGAAGAAGGGATGGATGTGGACACCGGGATAGGTTATACAATCCACGCGCCGGCTGGAATCACCGACGAGCAGAGGGCTTTCTGGGAAAATGTCATCAACAGGGCAGTCGACACCAAGGAGTTCTCGGCTGTTTCCGAAGAGAACTCCTGGATCGTCGACAAGATTCCATCATCCCGTCTCCCGGCGCATTTTGCGGATGTATACAATTCCACTCGGAAAGTCCTTTTGAGCCTCGGACTTCTGAAGTAGGCTAGCCGGGTGTCTGACTCCCGGATCTTGCACTGCAGGGAGCCGTCAAAGACACGCGGGGGATTCTCGCCCGGATCGGCCGCAGTGAAACGCAAGAGAACCGGCAGGAATCCCCCTCATGATTTCGGGCCGGCATCGGCCAAGACGGAGTCGAAGTCGTTGTTACGATTTGCCGCCTGGTGTCCAATGGAGCCGCAATGCGTAAGGAGCGTTTCCTGCCCGCTATCCCGTTTGCCCTGGCAACCGTGTACCTGTTTCTCACTGAGCAGATTCGGGATACCGGGGTCGGGACCCAGATAAGCGCCAGAACTTTCCCGCGGCTTCTCTCCGTGGCCCTCGTGATCGGGGCGATCCTATGGTTCCTGGAGGCCAGCCGTGAAGCCAAGCGCGGCCAGTCTCCGCCTCAACCAGTTGTGGCGCAAGGCGGCTGGGGGCATATCTGGGTCATCGCCGCAGTCATTGCCTGGACAGGCTTCTACTTCTTGGCCTTTCAGCCTTTGGGGTATCTGCTGGCAACGACAGCCTATCTTCTCCCGTTGATGATCTACTTCAATCGCGGTCGGTGGGCGGCAAATATTCTGACATCAGTCCTCTACCCCATCGGTAGCTTCTACCTATTCTCTCACATTCTCGGGGTGCCCATCCCCAACGGCGTGATTCCGGAGCGATTCTTCGGATAGGATTTCAAATCCCAGCGGCAGGAGTTGAAGGGTGTGGAGACACTAGCGGCTATTGTCCACGGTTTCAGCATCGCGCTGCAGCCCATCAATATCTTCTACACCTTTCTCGGCGTGCTGATGGGTACCGTGATCGGCGTGCTGCCTGGCATCGGCCCGTCAGCTGCCATCGCCCTGCTCATTCCGGTCACGTACGGCATGAACCCGACGTCGGCGCTGATCATGCTTGCCGGCATCTACTATGGCGCCCAATACGGCGGATCGACGACCTCCATCCTGATCAACACACCAGGCGAGGCATCGTCGGTGATGACCGCCGTCGACGGCTACCAGATGGCCAAGAAAGGCCGCGCCGGGGCGGCATTGGCGGCTTCGGCGTGGGGCTCCTTCATTGCGGGAACCTTGAGCATCATCGGCCTGACCCTGCTGTCTGTTCCGCTGGCGAACTTCGCATTGCGTTTCGGACCGCCGGAATACTTCCTGCTCATGCTGTTCGCCATGACCGCGGTATCATCCCTGACGGGCAAGTCCCCGGCCAAGGCAATGATCTCGACCGTCGTCGGGTTGATGATAGCGACGGTTGGCGTCGACCTTCAGTCCGGGCAGTCACGCTTCACTTTTGGGATCATCTTTCTGGAGGACGGCGTCGGCTTCCTGATCATCGCGGTTGGACTGTTCGCGATCAGCGAGGTCCTGCATGTGATGGCGGAGATGTTCAGAGGGAAGGTCGAGATCCTCCGCGTGCAGGGCGCGCTGAGTATGACGCGGGAAGAATGGCGGCGCGCCCTTGCGCCCATGCTCCGAGGCAGCTTCATCGGTTTC
This sequence comes from Desulfuromonadaceae bacterium UBA6124, assembly GCA_002423365.1. GTDB lineage: Bacteria > Desulfobacterota > Desulfuromonadia > Desulfuromonadales > Trichloromonadaceae > Trichloromonas. The sequence goes on from DIVU01000182.1 coordinate 7,864, forward strand.
TTTGTGGGTGTGCTGCCCGGTGCGGGGGGAGTCATCTCCACGATCCTGTCTTACGTCACCGAGAAACGGCTCTCGAAGCACCCGGAGGAATTCGGCCAGGGTGCCATCGAGGGCGTGGCGGGTCCGGAATCTGCGAACAATGCCTGCACCAGCGGTGCCATGGTGCCCATGCTGGCTTTGGGTATCCCAGGCTCCGCAACGACGGCAGTGCTGCTGGGAGCCTTGATGCTGTACGGTATTCGCCCAGGGCCGCTTCTGTTCAGGAATCAGCCCGATCTCGTCTGGGGTTTGATCGACAGCATGTACGTCGGCAATCTCATGCTGCTGGTCCTAAACCTTCCCCTGATTGCTGTCTTCGTGAGGCTCTTGCACATCCCGTCGGGAATCCTGATGCCGCTTGTCATGGCGCTGGCGACCATCGGCATTTACGCAATCAATAACAATCCCTTCGAACTGCACCTCGCGCTGTTCTTTGGCATCCTCGGCTACCTGTTCCGCAAGGTGGAGATCCCGCTGGCCCCCCTCGTCCTGGCCGTGGTGCTCGGTGCACCGATGGAGGAGTCGTTCCGCCAGTCGTTGCTCATTTCGGGGGGCCGCATTTCGATCTTTGTCAGCAGCGGAGTCGCCACAACCCTCGCCGTGATGTCGGCCTTGTCGATTGCGGTGCCCTTGCTGTTCCCTATCATTGGCAAGTGGAGGGCGGGTCCAGAAGACCCGAACGCCTAGCTTGCAGTATTCGCGAAAACGGCCCGTAAATACTGTAGGCTTCACGGAACACCTTGGTTGGGCGCTGAGGTCTTTCGATAGTGAGGGGTCAGGGGGTGGAGCGATGAAGGCCGCCGTATACACTGCGAATAGGCATCTGGTTGTCGAGGGAATCCCGGATCCGGCCCCACAGCCGGATGAATTGTGATGAAGGTGAAGTACAGCGCCACCTACGGCTCCGAACTGCACCGCTACGCTCATGCTATGATGCTGCCGGGAACCATCATGGGGCACGAGTTCTCCGGGGTTGTGGTGGATGTGAGCAAGAAGGTGAAGGCGTTGATGGCCGGGGAACGGGTCACTCGTTGCGGGGGGAAGCCAGCACCTGGTCAAGATCTGGCGAATTTCCCCCCACGGTTCAGCGCCAAGGATTGAGGGTTCCTTCCCCAGAAGCCTGGGGGCTTTGCAGAGTACGTGGCCATGCACGAAGAAAAGGTCATGGCCATCCCGGATCACGTGACCGACCTGGAGTCTTCTCTCTTGGGGTCGCTGATGGTGGCCTCCATGCCGTCAGACTTTCGCGTCTTCGGCTCGGGGATACGGTTGTCCTCCGGGATGCAGGGCCGATCGGTCTCTTCGCCATGCAATCCCCCTTTCTGGCCCCCCTTCTGGCCGCCGCCTCCTTAGGCCTACGTGTCGGAGGTGAACCCGGCAAGATTGCGGCTGGCAGAGGCTCTTGGCGCCCACAAGGCGTTCAACCCGGAACGGACAGATGTGGTGAAGGAAATCGTGAACTAGACGGAAGTCGGTGCGAATGTTGCCTTCGAGTGTGCCGGGGCAAAGCCCACCCTACAGACGGCCATGGAACTGGTGAGGATGGGTGGGCAGGTGATGCTCATCGCCCTTGCCTGGGAGCCGGTGCATTGTTTCCCGGTGGAAAGAGTGGGACGGGAGGTGGAACTGCAGAGCTGCTATGCGCAACTAAACAGCGAGTGGCCGCTTTCCATGTGGCTCTTTGCAGGAAAGGCGGGTGCGGACGGCGCCGATGATCTCGAAGGTGGTTTCGTTGGATTCCATCGAGGAGGTGTTCCAGAAATTGCTGGACCCCGGAAACCACATGGTCCAGGTCGTGGTGCAGTGCAGCTTGCCCGGATCATTCTCGGTTCTTTCGTGAATAATCACGGGCTAGCTAGCAGGAGGGCAGAGACCCTGACGCCTCAAGACGTTGCCCCGGCTTTCTCCTTCCGCAGGTAGTCGACCGCCCCGTTCTTGAAGATCTCCATGGCGTCGATGCGGTTCATGCAGTCTCGTTCGTGGATCTTGCCGGACCGGCGAATCTGCTCGACGACCCTCTCCATTAACTCGACAACTCTGGGTGTCTGGGGATTGGGTTCCCCCATTGATTGTGCCAGATCGAAGGGACCGATCGTGACCACATCCAGGCCCTTGACGGTAAGGATCTCGGGCAGGTTTCTCACGGCCTCTTCGTCTTCGATCATGGCAATGGTCATTATCTCTTCGTTGGCTCTGGCCATGTAGCTCGGAAGATCCTTGGGCCGCTGATAGTCGGCTGGTCGCGAACTAGAGAAGCTCCGGATCCCCTCCGGGGCGAACTTGCAGTATCGCACGAACGTCTCGGTTTCTTCCCTGGTGGATGTGTGTGGCGCCCTGATGCCCATCACACCCCTGTCGAGGAATTGCAGGATGGTGCTGGAGTCGAGCCTCGGCACCCGGGCGACCGTGGAAATCCCCAACGCATCGGCCACGATGCACATCTCCTCGATGTCCTCCAGCGAGAGCGCGCCGTGTTCTCCTTCGAGGAAGATGTAATCAAACCCGAGCTTTGCCGCCAATTCCACCATCGGGAGCGACTTGAATCTGAAGCTCACCCCCCAGGTGCGCTGTCCGGCTCGTACCTGTGCCTTCAATGTGTTGCTTCTCATTTGCGCGTTCCTTTCCGAACCTCAAAGCGAGGAAAGCATTGAACCGCCAATACACTAAGATCGTGCGGAGAACGGGATTCGTACTCCGGACCGAAGATCGAGATGCTCACCTCTCAGGGCCGTCAGGTTCTGGGGGGCCGATGTATGTAATTATCGCGCCATTCTTGGCGTGTTTTGCGAGAGGCGGGATGTCTCTCTTTGGATAAAGGCTACCAAGTACAGCCGTCGCGGACGGCCGGATTCACCACGCAGGCTGAAGGCTAAACGCCGCGCCGCAGGTCGAGAATGTTCTGAGCGGCATGCTTGGCCATCTCGGCGACCGATTGCGTGTCGATGCCGGCAAGGTGCGGGCTGGCGATCACGTTGGGCAACTCCAAGAGCGGGTTGCCGATAGCCGGCTCGGTCTCGAATACGTCGAGCCCTGCTCCGGCTAGGTGTCCGGACTCGAGCGCTTCGAGCAGATCCTTTTCGACGACGAGACCGCTGCGGGCCGTATTGATGAGAACACTGCCGTGCTTCATGTGACCCAGCATCTTCCGGTTAATCATGCCGCGCGTATCGTCGCAGAGCGGCGCGTGCAAGGTGACGAAATCGGACCGTGCCAGGAGCGCGTTCAGGGACACAAGTTCGACGCGGTACTCTCGAACGAAGTCCATGTCGGGGAGTGGCTCGAAGGCCAGGATCCGCAGGCCGAAGCCGGCCGCACGGACCACGACGCTCTGGCCGATTCGGCCCAGGCCGAACGATGCCCAAAGTCTTGCCACGGACTGGCTGTTGCGGTTCGCGAGACCATTGGCCTGCGCGCACTTCGCGGTCGAGTCGCACGACCGACCGGCCGATCGCCAGGAGCAAGGCAAACGTCGTTTCCGCCACAGCTTCGTGGTTCGTGCCGGGGGTGATCATGACCACAACGCGGTGCCGCGTGGCGTCGTCGAGCACCACCGCGTCGCTCCCTACCCCCAGTCGAGACACCACACGCAACTGGCTGGCTGCGGTCAGCACTTGGTCGTTATATGGCTCCGAGCCGGCGATGACTGCCGACACGCCCCGCAGTGCGACGATGATTTCCGCCTCGCTCAGCACGCGCTTCCTGGCCGGCGGGTACGCCACCTCCAGCCCGGCCTGCCGCAGCATGTCCACATGCCGACCCGGCGTTTCATACAGAGACGTAGGCACGATCAGTACCCTGGGCACGAACCTGCCTCCTTCGAGGGGCTCTCACCTTCCTTGCACGGGACCGGAGTATCCCGCGGACCCGCAATGGTTGTCAACAGGCGATGCAGGCTCAAGATTTCCTGCTGAGGTGCGTATTGGACCTGCAAGACTCCGCAGGCCCAGTTCTCATTTGGCCTCCCTTTCCCTTCGACTAGTATTTCATGTCTGCCAGATAATCCGCTCCATTTCGGGGCTGACTGCAGGAGACCACCGGGCCCGGAGAGGTTGTGATCGCCTCGCGGCCTCGAAAGCAAATTCCTTTCACTTCACCTTCACCACAGTGTAGGTCATGGCGATTGCAGATTCGCACCCGACCGGCGTCGATGGCAAGCGTGTGTGGTGCACTGAATACACTTTGCCAATCCTGCGAGGCATCTCAATGCGGGCAGACTTCCCCACCGTCCGGTTCGCGCTGTAGGCGTCTTCCGTGCGCCGGTGGCGCGCCGCCGTGTAGTTGGCCAGCATGGAGTCGAGGTTCCCGGCCGTGACGCCGCAGAAGAGCCGCGGGCGTCCCATGGCGCGAAGCGCCTCGGGGCCGCGCCAGTCCGGCTGCGCGACGATGCCCACCTGGTAGCCCTTCGCCTCGAGGAGCCGCCCGATCAGGGCCGCTCCGAAGCCGGGGTGGTCCACGTAAGCGTCGCCGGTGACGAGCAGGACGTCCAGCTCGTCCCAGCCCCTGGCGGCCATCTCGGCGGGCGTGGCGGGAAGAAACGGCGGCGGAGTCGACGGCATGCGGCATACCTCGTGGGGAGAGTCTACCCCATCAAGTCGGCCGCGGCTACCGTCGCATCACGGCCCGCCCCCCCCGGCAGGTGCCGCCGGCTTGCGCATCTGTTGCCGGTCTCACTGCACCGGGTCGCCGGTCCGAGCAGCACTGTCTCTCCCGTCATCCCGGTGCAGGCGAGAGCTGTCGCCCTTTCCCCTTGACAGCCGTCTGCAGCCCACTCGATACTTCGCGCATCCCGAAGGGGGGGCCGGGCCGGGCGCCCCTGCACCCAGACCGCCGGATTCGCGGCCCGGCAACGCTGCGGTCGCCGCGCGCCCCGGACGAGCGGATTTCAATCACCCCTATTTCCTCTCAGCAAGGAGCGCCGGCCGGCGGGGCGTGTATGGAGCGGACTGTGCCAGCAATCCGGTGCGGAATATCCTGTCTGCTGGCGGTGGGCATGCTGCTTGCCGCGGGCAGCGCTTCTGCGGAGCCCGCTCTCCGGTTGAACGAGGAGGGGGTCCGCCTGGCCGCGGCAGGACGCCTCCAGGAGGCCGGGGCGGCCTTTGCGGAGGCGCTTCGGCTGCGGCCGGGAGATCCCCTGATTCGGCGCAACTTTTCCCGGCTCCACACGACGCGTGGCAATCGCTGGCTGGCCGGCGGGGAGGTCGATCGGGCGCGCGAGGCGTACCGGGCGGCCCTGGAGCTCTCTGTCGAGGAGGTGTCGCCGCTCCTCGGCCTGGGGGATGTCGCGCTGCGGCTGCGCGATCCTCGGGCCGCGGCGGAGAGCTACCGACAGGCCATCGCGCTCGATCCCGAGAGCCCGGTCGGCTACGCGCGGCTGGGTGAGGCGCTGTTCCAGCAGGGGGACGCGGCGGCCGCCCTGGCGGAGTGGCAGCGGGCCTTGACGCTGGATCCCGGCGACAGCCGCCTGCGCGAGCGCGTCGGCGGGGTCGAGCGAGAACTGCGCGTGGCGGGCGGCTACCGCTCCCGCGAGAGCCAGCATTTCCGGGTGATCTACGAGGGGGGGAGGCGCGAAGACGTCGGACGGGAACTCCTGGCGATCCTGGAGCGGGCCTACGTCGACATCGGGTACGAGCTGGGGGCGTATCCCCCCACCGCGGTGGAGACGATCTTCTACGGCGACCGGGACTTCGTGGAGGCGACCGGGGTCGCGGCAGGGGTCGGCGGGTTCTACCATCTGCTGGACGGGAAGATCCGGGTGGCGGTCCGGAGCCTGAACCCACAGGACGGCCGGCTCCGCTTCCTGCTCTATCACGAGTACGCCCATGCCCTGATCCACGCCGTCACGCAGGGCAACAATCCTCCCCGCTGGGTGCATGAAGGGCTGGCGATCCACCTGGAAAGGCAGCGGGCCGCCGACTTCCGGGCCGAGGCGGTCCGCCAGGCGCGGCGCGGGGCGGCTCCGCCCCTGGACTCCTCCCCGTACGTGCACGGCTCGACGGCCATGGAGTACCTGATCGACCGCCACGGGATGAGCGCGGTGCGGATGCTCCTCCGGATGCTTGGGGAGGGGCAGGCCTTCCCGGAGGCCTTCCAGGCGGTCTACCGCATGCCGGTGGCGGCCTTCGAGGAGGAGTTTCGGGCGCATCTGATTCGCGGCAATTGATCGGTCGGCTCGACGCGAGCGGGTGTGCCGCGCTCAGGCGCGCGGATGATGCTTGTCGTAGATGGCCTTCAGGTGGGCGCGGGTGACGTGGGTGTAGATCTGGGTGGTGCCGATGTCGGAATGGCCCAGCATGAGCTGCACGGCCCGAAGATCGGCCCCCCGCTCCAGCAGATGGGTGGCGAAGGAGTGGCGCAGGGTGTGGGGCGTGACGGGTTTCAGGAACCCCGCCGACTCCGCCTGCCGCTTGATGAGCCGCCAGAAGGCCTGGCGCGTGAGTCGGCCCCCATGGCGCGCCACGAAGAGGAACGGCGTGACGCG
>DIVU01000222.1 GCA_002423365.1 Desulfuromonadaceae bacterium UBA6124
ATGGTCGACCACGGTGAGCAGATCGCTGCGACCGACAACCTCGTCCAGACTGCGATAACCGAGCCGGGCAAGGATCTCCCGCACGTCCTCGGCGACGTTGCGTAAGTAAGCGACCAGCTTGTCGACGGTGCCGACGAAGTGCTCGCGCAGGCTGGCATCCTGGGTCGCCACCCCCACAGTACAGCGGTTGAGATGACAGACTCGCAGCATCTTGCAGCCGAGCATCACCAGCAGCGCGGTGCCGAAGCCATAAGATTCGGCGCCGAGCAGCGCCGCCTTGACTACGTCGGCGCCGATCTTGAGGCCGCCGTCCGCTTGCAGTTCCACCAGTTCCCGCAGATGGTTGGCCTTGAGGCTGTTGTGCGCCTCGGCCAGTCCCAGTTCCCAGGGATTACCGGCGTGCTTGATCGAAGTCAGCGGCGCGGCGCCGGTCCCCCCCTCGCAGCCGGAGATGACAATGCGGTCGGCGTAGCACTTGGCGACCCCGGCGGCGATGGTGCCGACCCCGCCGCAGGAAACAAGCTTGACGCTGATCTTGGCTTTGGGATTGACCTGGCGCAGGTCGAAAATGAGTTGGGCGAGATCCTCGATGGAATAGATGTCGTGGTGGGGCGGCGGCGAAATCAGGGTCACGCCCGGCAGGGTGTAGCGCAAGCCGGCGATCAGCGACGTCACCTTGTCCCCCGGCAACTGACCGCCCTCGCCCGGTTTGGCCCCCTGGGCGACCTTGATCTGGATCTGCTCGGCGCTGCGCAGGTATTCGGGGGTCACGCCGAAACGACCCGAGGCGACCTGCTTGATCTTGCTGTTGCGGCTGGTCTTCAGCCGTTCCGGCGATTCCCCCCCCTCGCCGCTGTTGGAAGCGCCGCCGAGGATGCGCATCGCCTCGGCCAAGGCTTCGTGGGCTTCGGGGGAGATGGAGCCGAGGGACATGGCCGCCGAATCGAAACGGCGGGTGATCGCCTCCACCGACTCGACCTCGTCCAGGGGCAGCGGTGCCCGGTCGCTCTTCCAGGTCAGGAAATCGCGAACAAAGCGCCGCCCCCGGCCTTCGATCCGCTTGCGGAAGTGTAGATAATCGTCGCGCTCTAGACTCGCGGCGAACCCGTGCAGCAGAGTCACGCTCCGGGCGCCGAGGTCGTGATATTCGCCTTCAGGGTTGTTCTGGTAAAAACTGCCGATTCCCAGGGGATAGATCGGGGTCAAGTGGCTTTCGTGGAAGACGGCGCGGTGCCGCCGCGCCAGGCGCGTCTCGACGGCGGCGTAGTCGAGCCCCGGCAGATGCAGGGAGCTCCCGGGGAAACAGTCGGCGACCAATTCGCGGGAAAGTCCGATAATGTCGAAGAGCGCCGCGTTGCGATAGCTGGAGACGGTGCTGATCCCCATCTTCGACATGATCTTGAGAATTCCCTTGGTCATGGCGTCGTAGAGGTTTTTCAACGAGCGGCGGATCTCCTTGGTCGACAACTCCTTGCGACGACAGAGTTCGTAGCTGGTGGCATAGAGCAGCCAGGGATAGATGGCGGTCACGCCGTAGCCGAGCAGCACGCAGGCGGCGTGGGCATCGTTGACCTCGCCGGTGACGGCGACCAGATTAACCCGGTGGCGCAGCTTTTCACGCAGCAGTTGCTGATTGAGATAGCCCACCGCCATGGCCATGGGGATGATCTTCCGCTCGCCGTCGACGCCCCGGTCGTCGAGCACCACGACCCGCACCGCCTCCTCCCGCACCGCCGCGAGCACCTCCTCGCCGAGGCGCCGCAGGCTGCCGCGTAGATCGGCGGCGAAGGTGACGGCGAAGGTCCGGTATTTGTAGTCCGGCTCGAAGCGGGGTCGAGCCGGGTCGCCGAAGGAAAGGAGGGCGTCGAAGATGTCCCGGGATAGGATCGGCGAAATGCTCTTCAGGCGGCGGGCGCGCTCCGGACTTTCGACCAGGGGATTGCCGAGGCAGCCGAAGCCGATGGTGGTCGACATCACCGCCTTTTCCCGGTAGGGGTCGATGGGCGGATTGGTCACCTGAGCGAAGTTCTGCCGGAAGAAGTCGGTAAAATTGCGCGGCACGTCGGAAAAGGCCGCCATCGGCGTGTCGTCCCCCATCGAGCCGGTCGGCTCCTTGCCCCCTTCGAGCATGGGGCGCACGACCATTTCGAGGGTCTCGTGGGTGACGTTGAAAAAGCGCTGGTGGCGGGCCAGATCGGCTTGGGCGTAGTCGCTGAGATCGTCGAACTGATGCTCGATGAACTCCTGCAGATAGAAGGTGCGGTCGGTCAACCACTCGCTGTAGGGCTGGGATCCCATTAGATAGCGGTCGATGTCGCGGGTGTAAAATATCCGCCCCTGTTCCAGGTCGGCGGCGATCATCTCGCCGCTCTGCAAGCGCCCCCGTTCGCGCACCTGCTCCGGCGGAATGTCGAGCACCCCGTATTCGCTGGCGATGAGCAGACGGTCATCGGTGGTGATGAGATATTTGGCCGGACGCAGGCCGTTGCGGTCGAGGACGCAACCGACGTAGCGGCCGTCGGTGACGGTCAGCGCCGCCGGACCGTCCCAGGGTTCGAAGGCGGCCGAGGTGTATTCGTAGAAGGAACGCAGGCGAGAGGGCATATGCGACACGTTGTGGCGCGGCGGCGGAATCAGACTGCGCACCGCCTTGAAGAAGTCGATGCCGTTGGCGAGGAGGAATTCCAGCATATTGTCGAGGCTGGCGCTGTCGCTCACCCCCTCTTCGAAGAGCGGGAAGAGCCGGGCCAGCTCGGCGTCGGAGAAGACCGGGCTGGTCGCCTCGTTGAACTTGTGACGGGCGTTGAAGCGGTTGGCGTGCAGCGAATTGATTTCGCCGTTGTGGGCCAGGGTGCGCATCGGCTGAGCCAGGCGCCAGCGGGGCAGGGTGTTGGTGGAAAAGCGCTGATGGAAGACAACGAAAGAGCTGGCGAAATCCTCTTGGCGCAGATCGGGATAGAGGGTGCGCAGATGGCTCGGCATGACCAGCCCCTTGTAGGCGACGGTCTTGCGGGAAAAGGAGGGGATGTAGAAATCCCGGTCCTCGGCCAGCCGGTGCTCGACCTCCTTGCGGGTCAGATAGAGCAGGGCGTCAAAGCGCCGGGTGGCGATGAGCGCCGCCGGCACGACGAAGGCCTGGCGGATTTTCGGCAACATCGCCAGGGCGTGTTCCCCCAGCGCCTCGGTATCGACCGGCACCTCCCGCGTCCACAGCAGGCGCAGGTCGTTCTTCTCGCAGACCTCTTCGAAGATCGCCAACTGCCGAGCCTCGTCGGTGAGAAAGAGCATGGCCACGGCGAACCGGTCGGGCAACGAACAACCGTTCTCGTTCGCCAGTCGTCGAAAAAAGGCGGTCGGCAGGGCGCAGAGCAGGCCGCAGCCGTCGCCGGTCTTGCCGTCGGCGGCCACCGCTCCCCGGTGCATCATCCGCGAGAGGGCGCGAATGGCGTCCTCGACCAGGGCGTGGCTCGGGCGGTTGCCGATCTGCGCCAGCACCCCGAAGCCACAGGCATCCTTGAACTCTTCAGCAAAATTCATCGATTATCCCTTATTCCATGATGGCTGGCGCGGAAGCCCCGGCCCGCAAGCCGCCGCGCCTATGACCGCTATATTAAACCCGACTCCCGCCATGGCCGCAAGCCATCTCAGCGTCCCAGCCATCCCAACGGCCCAAATTTTTTCTCGAATGGCCATGGCGACATAAATTCTTCGCCCTTGGGGGGGCCGGCGCGGATGAGGATAATGGCCGCGTTAACTGTGAAGCAGAAGGCACAATTATTGCTGAGCGAATCACTGGGTCAACAATTCAACACCCGCCGAACCCCGACAGGAGGCTTTCCATGAAAATCCGCTCACAGTTCCTTATCCCCATCCTCATCTGCCTGGTCATTTCCCTGACCCTGGGCTATCTCGGCATCAGTTGGACCCTGGAATCCCTGGTTTCCGGGCAAACCAACGCGTTTTCCGAGTATGTCGACGACTCGGCCAAGGCCCTGGCGACCGCCAAGATCGACGAAATCTACAACAATATCGACCGTATCGGTCAAGCGGCCCTGCAGCAGGTCGCCCCCTTCTCGCAACATCCCGAGGTCATCGAAGCTTATGAGATCGCTCATGCCGGCGACATTAACGCCGAAACCTCGCCGGAAAGTCAAGAGGGGCGGGAACGGCTGCGGGAACTGATCAAACCGGTATTGGCCGGTTTCATGGCGGTTACCGGCAACAGCAAGTTTCAGATCCACTTCCATCTGCCCAACGGCCGCAGCCTGGCTCGCGCCTATCAGAGCTTCCAGATCGAGAAAAACGGTCAAAAACTCGACATCTCCGACGACATCAGCGGCTTCCGCGCCACGGTCATGCAGATCAACAGCGGCGACCACAAACCGATTACCGGCCTGGAGGTCGGGCGGGCCGGCTTCGACCTGCGCGGCCTGGCGCCGGTCACCGACGGCGGCGGGCGCCATCTCGGCTCGGTGGAGGTACAGTATCCCCTAAGCCGTCTGATGAACGTCTCGCGCACCGCCGACAACCAGTTTTACGCCGTCTACATGAAGAGCGAGCTGCTGAAGGTCGCCAACAAGATGAACGACCCCGTCAAGCATCCGCCGGTCGGCAACGACTTCATCTTGGTCGAGGGAACGGACCGGACCGTCACCGACCCGCTGGCGAGCGTTGAGCTGCTGCGGGCCGGCCTGGAAAAAACAGCCTTCGCGGAAAAGGATAAATTTTACCTGACCAGCTTCCCGCTGAAGGATTTTTCCGGGCAGGTGGTCGGCGTCATGCTCATGGCCCAGGACATCTCGTCCTCCCAGGCCCTGCTGGCCGAGACCCAGGCCGGCGGAGCGGCGAAAATCGTCCAACTCCGCTGGAAAACCGGCATCTTCGTGGTCATTATGCTGGCCGTGATCGGTGCCGTGATCCTGCTCGTCACCCGCCGGGTCACCGGGCCAGTGGTCGAGGCGGCCCGTCTTGCCGAAAAGCTCGCCCAGGGGGATACCTCGGAAACCTTCCCGGCCCGTGGAGCCACGGCAAACAGCGCCAATGAGGTCGACCAGTTGCAACAGGGCATCAACCGCCTCATTGAGGTGCTTCGGGGGCGGGAAACCATCGCCCTGGCCATTGCCGAAGGGGATCTGACCCAAGAGGTGATGCTGATTTCGGAGCGGGACGGTCTCGGTCGGGCGCTGAGCCTGATGGTGACCAACCTACGGGACATCATCGGCCAGATCCAGATCGCCGGCGAACAGATCGCGGCGGGGAGCAGCGAAGTTTCCGACGCCAGTCAGTCCCTGTCGCAAGGGGCGACCGAATCGGCCGCCTCGCTGGAGGAAATCGGCAGCTCGATGAACGAGATGGGCGCCCAGACCCGGCAGAACGCCGAGAACGCCACCCTCGCCAACCGCCTCTCCGCCCAAGCGCGGCAGGCGGCCAATGAAGGGAACGCGCGCATGGTCGAGATGATCGAGGCGATGGGCGACATCAACGCCTCGAGCCACAACATCTCGAAAATCATCAAAACGATCGATGAAATCGCCTTCCAGACCAACCTGCTNNGCGGCGCGCAGCGCCAAGGCCGCCCGTGAAACGGCGGAGTTGATCGAAAGCTCGGTGAAGAAGGTGGAGGACGGCTCGCAGATCGCCGACAAGACCGCCGAAGCCCTCGGCGACATTGTCAACGGCGTCGGCAAGGTCACCGATCTGGTCGCGGAAATCGCCGCCGCCTCCAATGAGCAGGCCCAGGGCATCGCCGAAATCAACACGGCACTGGGACAGATCGATCAGGTCACCCAGCAGAACACCGCCAACGCCGNNGAGCGCGGCGGCGGCCGAGGAACTCTCCAGTCAATCGGAACAGTTGCGCGGCATGCTGCGGCGCTTCACCCTGGCCGGTCAGAACAGCACGGCGCCGATCCGCAGACGACCGTCGATGAAGACACCACCAAGAGGCTTGCCCGCTCCCAAGCCGCCGAGACCCGCACAAAACCGGCCGGCGGAACCTCAAGGCTGGGACAAGTTCGAAGAGGAAGCGCCCAGCCAGGTGATCGCCCTGGACGATTCGGAATTCGGCAAATACTGAGCCGCCCGGTCGGCAATCTGATACAAAACTGGGGGGATTTTCCAGCGTTACGGAAAATCCCCCCAGATCTTTATCGCCCCCGGCCATCCTGCTTTTCTTCTTAGTCCCGCAACTGCAACTCCCGCTTTTCCAGCGCCAGCATCCGGTCGCGCAGCTCGGCCGCCTTCTCGAAATCGAGATCGGCGGCGGCGGCGAGCATCGCCTTCTTCATCCGGTTGATCTCCTTTTTCAGCTTCTCGGNNNNTCCGGGGTGATGCCGTGCTCGGCGTTGTAGGCCAGCTGGGTGGTGCGACGGCGGGCGGTTTCGTCGAGGCAGGCCTGCATCGACTTGGTGACCCGGTCGGCGTACATGATCACCCGGCCGTTGACATTCCGGGCGGCGCGGCCGCAGGTCTGGATCAACGAGCGGGCGCTGCGCAGAAAACCTTCCTTATCGGCGTCGAGGATCGTCACCAGCGCCACCTCGGG
>DIVU01000030.1 GCA_002423365.1 Desulfuromonadaceae bacterium UBA6124
CGCAGTTCGGAGGAGCAGAAGAGGCGGATCTCCAACTGCTTCTCGTCGGCGGCCGGCTGGCAGACCTGCTGGGCCGCGTGCAGCACCGGCCAGACCGGCGCCGGGACCAGGGGGATGGTGGCGGCTCCGGCATCCTGTTCGATGCGCGACAANNGCCAGCAGATCGTCGACAATGGCCTCCAATCGACTCGCCTGACGGGCGACGATGGCGAGAAAACGCTCGGCGGCGGCCGCATCGTCGAGAGCGCCACCGAGGAGGGTCTCCACCGAACCCTTGATCGCGGTGATGGGCGTTTTCAGCTCGTGGGAAACATTGGCGACAAAATCGCGGCGCACCGACTCCAGGCGGCGCAGGCGGGTGACGTCGTTGAAGACCATGAGCGCGCCGATTTCCCGCCCCCCCAGATCGCGCAAGGGCGCCCCCCGCACTTGCAGGCAGCGCTCCCCGTCGGGTCCATGCAGGCAAAGATCCTCCTCTTCCATCTCGTGACTGGCCAGAACCCGTGCCACGAACCGCTGCAACTCGGCCTTGCGCGCCACTTCGAGCACCCTCCGGCCGGTCGCCTGGGCGGGGGTGACGGCCAGCAGCCGGGCCGCCGCCTGATTGATCCGCAGAATGTGTTCCTCGGGATCGACGGCGATTACCCCTTCGGTCATGCTCGACAGCACCGCCTCCATCTCGTTGTTCTGCCGGGCCCGGGCCTGGATGCGTTCATTGAGTTCACCAGCCATGCGGTTAAGGGCGGTCCCGAGAGCGACGATTTCCAGCGCGCCCGTCACCGGCAGACGCTGGCCGAGCTCCCCCCGAGCGAAGCGCTCCGCCCCCAACGTCATCTCCTCCAGCGGCCGTGAAATCCGCCGCGAAACGAAAAGGCTGAGCAGGGCGGAAATCGCCGCGATGCCCAGACCGACCCCGGCCAGCCGAAAGTAGAGACCATGCAGGGCGCGGGACATGGCGGTCACGGGAATCGCCACCCGCAGCGCGCCGACCACCGTCTCTCCACTGAGTTGCGGCAGCGCCGCGTACATCATCTCCTGCCCCAGGGTGGCGCTGTAACGGATGACATGTCCTTCCCGTCCGCCAAGGGCGGCAGCAACTTCCACACGCGTTCCATGATTGTCCATGCGCGCCGGGTCTTCCTGGGAATCCCCCAGAACCCGCCCGTCCGGCAGGATCAGAGTGATGCGGGTGGCGGAGAGGAGGCCCAGTTCCTTGCACAGGGCATCCAGACGTGCCCCCGCTTCCGGGCGCCAGGGCTCGTCCAGGCGTTCGGAGATGAGCCGCCCCCGGGCCTTGAGTTCGGCCAGGGTCTGTTCGACATGAAAATCATGGAGAGCGCGGGAGGTGTACCAAGCGACCGCCAGCAGGACGACGAGAATGAGAAGTAGATAGGAGGGGTAGAGGTGCCAGAGGAGACGACGACCGCGCATGCTCACTCCTTGAAGCGGTAGCCGACGCCCCGCACCGTCTCGATATAGCTGCCGGCGTCGCCGAGTTTCTTGCGCAGGCCGACGACCTGCACATCCACCGCCCGGTCGGTGACGGCGTAACCTTCGCCGCGAATGGCGTCGACAATCTGGGTGCGGGTGAAGACCCAGCCCGGTCGCCCGGCCAACAGCTGAAGCAGCCGGAACTCGGTCAGGGTCAACTCCACTTCGCGCCCGGCGACCAGCACCTTGCCCCGCCCCGGATCGACGACCAGATCGTGCACCGCCACCGGCTGCCCGGAAAATTCCGGCCCGGCCTGCCCGCGCCGACGCAGCACCGCCTGGATGCGGGCCTTGAGCACCTGCGGACTGAAAGGCTTGGTCAGGTAATCGTCGGCGCCGATCTCCAACCCCGAAACGATGTCCGCGTCCTCGCCTTTGGCGGTGAGCATGATCACCGGCAGATCGGCGGTGCCAGGCTCGGCGCGCAGACGGCGGCAAACCTCGAAACCGTTGATGCCGGGAAGCATCAGATCGAGAATCACCAGATCGGGATGGAGCGCCGTCGCCTTGGCCACCCCCTCCTCGCCGCTGGTCACGCACTCGACCCGGTAACCGGCCTTGATCAGATTGTACTGGATCAGCGCCAGGATATCTTCTTCATCCTCGATGACGAGGATTCGTGCCTTGCTCATCGTTCACCTCTTCCGTTAAGCCGTTGTTGTCGGAAGTCTGTCACGGGATTGTTAGGAGTTGATTAGCTCAGACGAGATTTCTTCCGGGAAAATAGCAGAATCTTCCGCTTTTTTAACCCGGATAATCGGTCACTGCCGATCACATGCGCCGCTGCGGACGAAAACGCCCATCCAGCCACACCAGCAGAGCGCCGGCCACCAGCGCCAAAACAAGGAGCGCCACAGCCGCCAGGGGATTGGTGAGCTGCTCCGGCGCCGTCAATAACAGGCCGCCTAGGAGCAGCATCATCAACCCGGAAAGGAGCTTGAGGATACGCCCCTGGCGCTCGCTGAGCTTTTTCGAGCCGAGCGTGCAGGTGAAAATCAGCACGATGGTCAGAAGCGGCAGGACGTAGACCAGGCAGTAAAAGGCGAGGAAAAGATAATGTTGCCAGGGTTGCAATTGATGGAGGGTGAGAATCCGTGTGTAGATCATGGGGAAGCCGGCGGTGCAGAGCAGCTCGTAGGCATTGGCGGTGAGCGCCAGCACCAGGGTTCCGGCCAGCACCGAGGGAATCTTCGAGGTTTTCACCAGCGCGCGCATGCGGGCGAAGAGCCCCGCCTTTGCCCGCTCGGGAATGGAGAGGGAAACTCCGGCCTTGAAGAAGTAAAAATCCTTGATGTTGATGGCGGCGATCACTATCGCCAGCAGCCCCGCCGCCAGGGTGATGCCGCGCAGGGCGCCGGCAACCAGGAAGAGATTGAGCCAGGCGGCCATAAAAAGGAAATAGAGCAGGCCAGAAAAGAAGACGAAGGTGCCGCCGACCAGCAGCATCAGCTTGCGCGAATGGGCATGGCCGAGCAGGCTGAGGAGGAAGAGGAGGACAAAAAAGGCGCAGGGGTTGAAGCCGTCGAGCAGACCGATGACCGCCGTAAAAACCGGTAGCGACAGGCTGTCGACCCCGACCCGGCCGAGGACGGGTAGTTCGACCGCGGCATCGGCGGGGATTTCCGCGATTTTTTCCGGTACCGGCACCAGCCCGGATTCCGGCATCGGGGCGAGGGGATCGTCGCAACCGACTGCCAGGCAGCGTTCCAGCTCGGCGGCTATTTCCCGGGACTGAACCGGCGAGAAGCCGAACCAGAGGCTCTCGCCGAGAAGGATCGCCGGGGTGCTGACCATCTGTCCCCGCGCCTCGGCCTGGGCCAACAGCTCATTGAAGGCGGCCCGATCCCCCCAGACATCGTGCTCGACCAGTTCGATCCGGGGATCGTGGCCGGCCAGTTCGACCAGCACGGGACGGGCCTCGGCGCAGTGTGGACAGTTCGGCGCCCAGAAAAAATGGATTTTCACCGCCGCCTCGGCCGCGAACGCCCCCTGCCCCCAGGCCAAGATCAGCCATGCCCCCAAAAGGGCGATCACGATTCCGCGCACTTCGGCCTCCATTGCAGAACTTTCGCTGTCTACTGTTTTCATTATAGCGGGTTCAGGCGATCCGGCGAGTTTCCGCATCCGAAGCGTACGCCATTTTATTGGAGTCGCTCGACCACCCCGGCCCTTTGTGCCAGACGGATGTCGCAAAAAAATCTCAAAAGCACGGCCACTATCACCAGCGTGGTGGATCATCTCGAAAGCCGGGGACTGGTCGAGCGCATTCGCGGCAGGGATGATCACCGCTATGTGGCGCTGCCTCTCACGGAAAAAGGGACCCGGGTGATCGGGAGAGCATGGTCGAGCATGCCCTCCCGGAAGGAAGCCATCCTGGATTAAGGTAATCGGCAAAGAAGTCGATCTGGGTGGCGCCCGGCTTGAAGCAGGCGACGGAGCGGCGGTGAGCGAAGAGCGGCTGCTGAAAGGGGTTTCAACATCCCGGTAAAGCCTCCGATACCGACGGCAAACTGTGCTATCCTCAAACCATCCTGAAGCAAGGAGCCGCCATGCCGTTTTCCCGGTTTTTCACGCTTTCGTGCCGTTCTTTCCTGCCGTTGTGGCTGGTGCTGCTCTTTTGTCTTGGCGCTTATGTTCCGGCCGCCGCCAAGGTGCGCGAGAGTTCGTTGCCGGAAGTGCTGGTGGTCGGCGGCGACCGGGCCTATCCCCCCTATGAATTTCTCGACGGGGACGGCCGGCCGAGCGGCTACAACGTCGAGCTGACCCAGGCCATCGCCGAGGTGATGGGGCTGCGGATCGAATTCCGCCTCGGCGGCTGGTCTGAGATGCGCGCCGCCCTGCAAAGCGGCGCGGTCGATGTCTTGCAGGGGATGTCTTTTTCCGAGGAACGGTTGACCGAGGTCGATTTTTCCCTCCCCTCGGCTATCGTCAATCACGCCGTCTTCGCCCGCCGCGATTCCCCCCCGATCAACACCCTCGCCGAACTCGATGAATACAGCGTGGCCCTGCACCAGGGCGGGATCATGCACGACTATCTGGCGCGCACCGGCTTCGCCGGGGAGCTGCTGCTCACCGAAACCCCGGCCGAGGCCCTGCGCCTGCTGGCCGCCGGCAAGAGCGACTTCGCCATCGTCGCCATCGTCCCCGGCATGTACCACATCCGCGAGCTGAAGCTGACCAATCTGCTGCCGGCGGTGCGCAACGTCGCCACCTACCGCTACGGCTATGCGGTGAAAAAGGGAAACG
>DIVU01000350.1 GCA_002423365.1 Desulfuromonadaceae bacterium UBA6124
CGAGGGGCCGGGCCACGTGCCGCTCCACCAGATCGAGGCCAATATCCTGCTCCAGAAGCGGCTCTGTCACGGGGCGCCGTTCTACGTGCTGGGCCCCCTGGTCACCGACATCGCCCCGGGATACGACCACANNGCCCCCAGCGAGCACCTGCGGCTGCCCACGGTGGAGGACGTGCGGGAGGGGGTCATGGCCGCCCGGCTGGCGGCGCACGCCGGGGACATCGCCAAGGGGGTGCCGGGAGCGCTGGAGCGGGACATCCGCATGGCGCGGGCGCGGAAGCGGCTCGACTGGGAAGGGCAGTTCGCCGAGGCCCTGGACCCCGCCCGGGCCCGCCGGCTGCGGGCCGAGTCGGGGGTGGCCGAGCACGGGGCCTGCACCATGTGCGNNCTGCGCCTACAAGGTCATGGACGAGGCCATGGCCAAGGCGGCGCAAGGCTGAAGCGCCGTGGGCGAAGAGGGGCCGGAGCTGGCTTGACGCGAATAGACAAGCTTTGTATGCTTCGCCATACGGGAGGAAAACGCCATGCCCAACGTCACGGTGAACGTCTCGTTTCAAGATTCGCTCCTTGCCGACATCGACGAGGCGGCGACGCGGGAGGCGCGTTCACGCTCCGAGCTGCTGCGGGAGGCGGCGCGCCTCTACATCCGCCGCCAGCGCCAGTGGTCCGACCTCTTTGCCATGGGGGATCGCCTTGCGGAGCGGCAAGGCCTCGACGAGGCGTCGGTTCAGAAGGAGATTCGGGCGGTGCGGCGGCGAAAGGCCTGAATGAAGATCGTCTGCGACACCAACGTGCTGGTGTCCGGCATGCTCTTCCGGGGCCATCCGCGGCGTATCGTGACCCTGGCTGCCCAGGCGCGCCTCACCAACATCACCTCGCCCGCGCTCCTGCGGGAGGTCGAGGCGGTCCTCGCGCGGCCGAAGTTCGGGCTGCGGCCCGGCCAGGTCGATCAGATCCTGGCGCTGTTTCGGGACACCTTCGAGCTTGTGCATCCCGCAGGCCGGCTCGACGTCATCGCCGCCGATCCCGCCGATAACCGGGTTCTCGAAGCCGCGCTTGCCGCCTCCGCCGATATCATCGTCTTCGGCGACCGCCACCTCCTGGCCCTCAAAGAATGGCGAGGGATCCGGATGCTGTCGCCGGCCGCCTTCGTGTCGTTGGTTTGAGGGATGCGATTTTCGGGGCGCCTCCCGTGCCGCTGCGGTCCATGTGTCTTTTCGCGGCCGAGAAAATGGGGCGGTCTCCTCTTGGGTCGGATGGGTCACGCCGGGAGCGGGTGGTGGTTGGGAGTGCATCATGCGGGACGAAAAGGGGCGAAAAGAGGCTTGCCATCCACCGGGCAGTTGATTACACTACGACCCCTCAGCCGACGTAGCTCAGTTGGTAGAGNNCGGAGAAGTCCCCGCGGGGCCGTGGTTGTTCACAATCCATGCCTTGTCTCCTGGCTGCCCGCAGTTGTCGTTACGCTCCAGAAGTAGCAGAACTCTCGGCTGTACCATCTCACTCGCACCAGAAGCGCCGAGGTGGTGCGGCTTCCGCACCGGCAACGACCGTGGCCATGTCCCCGTCGGCGGGAGTGCAAAGCCGGAGACCGCCCCAGAAGGGGCGGGGCAGCGGGGCGGTGACCGGGGTGGTGGGATCAGGCGCGGAGTCCTTGGGGGAGAGAAGGAGCACGGGGGATCTCCTTCGGGCCGATGGTGCACGGATCGGGACCTGAGCCGTGAATAGGAACTGAACGGGACGATACTCCCAGCAGGTCAGCCGTATCTTGGCTAAAGGCGAGAACACGATCCGCATGGAGAGGGTGGCGAATGGCTGCAAACAACCGTCCTCGTCGAAACGGGTGTAAACGACCGAGGGGTGGTTTCAACTTGCTTGACAGGCGATCCAGGCGAGGGGTAGTCTTCCGGGCGTCATGCCTCCTCGGACTTCGTCCTGGAGGAGCCAGCGTGCGGTCTGCCAGCAACCCCCTCACGGGTTCACGCCCAGCTAGGGCCTTCAGCGGCGCCGTGCCCCCACTTCCCGCCGCATGCCTCCCGTATACGTCTTCGCCGACTCTGGCCCATCTCTCGCGTCACACGTCCTGTTCGCGCCCTCATCACTTCGGCCCGCCGGATCTCCCGACCCTCCGGGGACGCTGTCCCCGCCTCTCGTTGCCGTCGTCGCGTCCATCACCAATCGGCACAGATCGAGCCACATCCTGCATTGTACAAGGCGACTTGGCGTCCAGGGTCCGACGTATGCCTCTGGAGACGCCCGGCCGGCACGGTAGGTTGAAGCAGCCTATTGTTCCGCCCCAGTTCGTCCGGTATCGGAACTGTCGACCACGGTGGGGATTGCGCGAAGCCAGGCCAGGCGTCATAGGCTGACGACAGCCGAAAATTGGGACGCTAGGCTGAAACGGTCCACATATTGTTGGGCTCCTGTAGCACAACTCACTCAGGAACAGGTGAATGATATGATCTGGTACATCAACGAGTTTGTTCTATTCTTTGTCGCCTTTGTCTTCTTTGTCCTTGTCATAGAGGTCAGCTTCCGACTGGGCCGTAGCAACTGTGACCACAAGGACGATGACAGAAATAGACACGTCGAGACGCTTCAGGCGGCTACGCTGCTGCTCCTCGGTTTGCTGCTGGGGTTTACCTTTGCCATGGCGGTCTCGCGCTTTGATGCGCGCAAGGCGATTCTTCTCGACGAGGCAAACGCAATTGGCACAGCATTGTTGCGTTCGCAGTTCTTGCCTTCGGCACAACATCATGAAGTTGCTGCTCTTTTCAGGGAATACCTTTCGGCACGACGCGACTTATATAACGCAGGTATTGATCAGGTACGATTGGGTGAGGTAAGTGCTGCCGCTTCACGAATTGAAGAGCGGCTGTGGACTTTGGCGGTGGCAGCGGGCTCAGTGGAACCGCGCTCAGTGCCCGTAAGCTTGTTCATTCAGTCCATGAACGAACTCATCGATGACAATGAGAAGCGCCTCGTGGCTTTGGAAAACCATGTGCCAGAGGCGGTGCTGCTTCTTTTGTTTTTCGTGTCGGCTATTGCTATCGGTTTCGTTTCATACGGATGCGGCCTAACAGGCAGGCGGCGGTTTGGGTTGAACGTGATTTTCGCCATACTCATTGCTATGGTCATCACAATCATTCTCGACATAGATCGACCACGTCGCGGTTTTGTTCAGATTAACCAAGAAAGCATGATCAGGCTGCAAGATAAGCTGAATAAGGCAAGCCATTGAAAGGAAAGCCCAACCTATCGTTTCATCGGATTCGCTTCGCTCCCCGGTGAACTTGGCGTTCGACAGGCTGAGAAGGAGCGAGC
>DIVU01000232.1 GCA_002423365.1 Desulfuromonadaceae bacterium UBA6124
CGCACTACCTTCATCGACGTGCTGGACTTGCCGCCGGAACTGACGGCACACGCGATCCCCGCCGAAAAAGCCAAGCCGCCCGCCGATCCCGACACCCTGGCCAATGCCATCATCGCCGCCCTGACCCAGGCCGGCGGCAACAAAGCCAAGGCCGCCCGCCTGCTCAACATCAGCCGCCGCACCCTCTACCGCAAACTCGACGAACTGGTCATCCCTCTCGACCCGTCGTAGGGGCGCAGCATGCTGCGCCCCTACCGCACAACCGCTCCTGCGTCATGACACACATCCGTGTCGCACACAACTGTGTCATGGCACATTGATTTCCCTCTCCCACCCTATCCATCTCCCGCTCATACTCTCATAACCACCTGAAACAAAATCATCTTCACAATTCTACTAGGGCTTGGCACAACCGTTGATATAGGGAGAAACCAGAGTGCGCTACGCATGCACCATCTCTCGGCGGAAAGGTCCATCCCTTGACCAACAAAGCGGATCGCCCCTCTCAACAGCAAAAAGATCAGACCACCCCCGTCTCCGATCAGGGGGGCGTCTGCCCCTTTGTCGCCAATCCGATGCCCGACTGCCACTGCGCCCAACTCACCAGCCTGCACATTCCCCAGATTCTCGACCTCTGCGGCGGCAACTTTGAAAACTGCGAGATCTATCGCCGGCGACGGCACCAGCCGATCTCGAAAATCGAGGCCTGACCAGAGCCTTACGACAGAGAAAAAAGGAATTAGGATGATGAACTTTTTTCAAAACATGAAGATTTCGAACAAACTCATCCTGGCATTTTCGGTGATGGTCCTGCTCCTGGCGACCGCCGGGCTGTTCGGCTACACCAGCGCCCGCCACATCCAGGAGGATCTTGACCGGACCAGCTCGACCGCGTGATTCAGCAGAATGCTGCGGCTACCGAGGAACTGTCTAGCCAAGCCGAGCAGCTGCAGGAGACCATCGCCTTCTTCAAGGTCGACATGCGCGGCTCGGGAGTGATGCGCAAGGCGGCCGCGCCGAAGAGGACCAAGACGGCGGCCGTCGCCCGGGTGACCGCCGGCAAGGGGAGCGGNNGAAAAATCACTTGCTTTCGAGGTTAAAAAGGGCGGCCGTTGTGCCGCCCTTTTTTTCTGGGCGTGACCCGGGGGGCAACCCTGTTACTTTTCTCACCGCGAAATTTTTGGCGTCTTAAGCCAATCTCCCGTAAATACTGCATTTCCGATTTGTGGCCTAAGCCTCGCGGTAACTGCGGTTACCTGGTCATCAATCGACAGAAAACCTGATGTTTTTCAACATATTAAGTAAATTCAGAGACTTGCTGTACCTATACGATTGCTGGCACCGGACTTGCTCATAGGAGCAACGCATGTGAAGGGCAACAAGAACTTAGCTCCACAAGAACTTAGCGCGACGGCGTCTGTCGGTTATGACGGAAGACGATGACCGTCCCGCAAGTACGGCAAGCAAAGAGGAGGACGCAATGGTGGCTCAGGATGGGACGAACCAGTATCTGACGTTTGAGCTCGATGGAGAGATCTTCGCCTTGGGCATTGCCAAGGTCAGGGAGGTGCTCGACTTTACCACAGTTACCCGGGTACCACGGATGCCGGCGTTCATTCGCGGGGTGATCAACCTGCGTGGCAGCGTGGTGCCGGTGGTGGACATGCGGCTGAAGTTCGGTCTGCCACCGGCGGACCGAACCATCAACACGTGCATCATCATTGTTGAAATTGATGTGGATGGCGAGCAGGTGGCGCTTGGTGCCCTGGCCGACTCGGTCAAGGAAGTGGTCGAACTCGACGGCTCGGACATCGAGTCGGCTCCCCGTATCGGCACCCGGCTCAATACCGACTTCATTCTCGGCATGGGGAGGCGGGACGACCGCTTCCTGATACTGCTCGACATCAACCGGGTCTTTTCCGGCGATGAGCTGACGGCAGTGCAGTCGGCCGGCGAAACCGTCAACGCATAAAACCAAGGAGAACCACCATGTTCAAAAATTTACGGCTGGGTATCAAGATCGGCGGCAGTTTTTCCATTATGCTTCTTCTTACCGTAGTTGTGGGATTCGTTGGCTGGAGTGGGATGGCCGGCGTGGTCGAGCGGGTCGAAAAGGCCAGCGGACTGGATTGGGTTGTCCGCCAACTGTTGGAGGTCCGGGAGGACAACAAGGCCTATATCATCAACCAGGATCTGCAGTATTTCGAGGCCGGCAAGGTCAAGGCGGCCGAACTCATCGCCCATACCCAGAAACTCAAGGAAAAATTCTACCTGCCTTCCGACCGCCAAGCCGCCGACGAGACCATCGCCAAGGTAGGGCAGTATCAGGAATTAATGGGGGCTTACGTCGAGTTGGACAAGGAGAAAAGTGCCCTGTTCAGTAAGTGGGGCGAACTCGGACGCAACTTCACCGCGGTCAAGACCAGGCTCGATCAGGAGGTGATCGCTCCGGACCTGCAACAGGCGTTGGCGACGAATGACCTGAAAACCTATGCCAGCATGGTTGCGGTCAAGAACGGCCTGGAAGAGCTGGTCAACCAGGAATTCCTGTTGTTGCGGGTCAGCGCGGTTTATTTTGGCTGGAAAGCCACCGACCAGACCTGGGCCAATTTCCAGAAACAGGTCGAGAACGTTAAGCAGGGCGTTGAGTCCTGGGAAAAAACACTTGCCGGCTATCCCACAATGGCGGCGGCAGCGATCGAAGTGGAGGCCTTGATTGACGAGTACCTGAGAACCGGGAACAGCTACTATCAGGCCCTGCAGCAGCAGCAGGAAGCCAACCAGAAGATGCTGGACGAAGCCCTCGCGGTGGGCAAACTGTGCGCCGATGCCAGTGCCGGGCAGCATTCGGCGATGCAGGCGCAGATCGCCTCGGCCGACAGGCTGATTATCGGTGGCGCGATCGCAGCGGTCGTCCTCGGTCTACTGGTGGCGGTGGCCATCACCCGCGCCATTACCCGTCCGGTTTCCAAGGGCGTCGCGTTTGCCCGGTCCGTGGCCGAGGGGGATCTGACCCGGCGTCTCGATGTCGACCAGAAGGATGAGATCGGCCAGTTGGCCATCGCTCTCAACGACATGGTCGACAAGCTCAAGGAAGTGGTGGCCAGCGTCCAGACCGCCGCCGACAACGTC
>DIVU01000010.1 GCA_002423365.1 Desulfuromonadaceae bacterium UBA6124
GCGACCCCGGATCCTGCCCGCGGAGGCTCTTGCGGGAGCGGGAATGGTGATCTGGTCAAGGGCGGCGCTGGTGGCGAGACCGTGGCGGGGAGAGAGTTAGAAATCGTCGAGTTCCTCTGACCCCTGGCGAAGGTTGTCGTGCGCCGCGGCGAATTGGCGCGGTCCCTGCAAAGTTCATGGACCAACAATCAAATCCTTCGAACGCGAGGAGGCGTTCAAGCAGCTTGGCAACGGCGCCCGCGGGAAGCACATTTCCTGCGGGCTGTTTTTTTTCGCCAATCCAACCCCAAGGAGTTCGCCGCCATGACCACCATCCGCAAGCCATCGGACTTTCTCCCCCTGGAAACAGTCGCCCAACAGCTCGGCACTACGCCGCTCAACGTGCTGATGCACATCAAACGCCGACTGCTTGTGGCCGAGGACCGGGATGGCCAGTGGTATGTCGATCCGGCCAGCCTGGCCGCCCTGCGGCTCGATAAGGGGGGCGTCGACAAAAGCCTGTGCCGCAGCCAGTGCGCCGCCTCGGGCGGCTGCAAATCCTGCGGCGATGGTGCCTAAATTTTGTTCAACCCTGAATCAGGGAGTTCGCTTATGCAGCTGACCATCAAGCCTTCGGACCTGCAATACCGCTACCCCAAGGTCAAAGCCCCCCGCGACATGCCGAAATTTTCCGGTCTTCCCGATCCCAATCCCTTCGACCGCGATGATCTTTACGATGTGATTCCCATGTTCGAAGCGGTGATGAACGCCCTCGGCAGCAACGACGGGGTCGTGCTGCACCGGATGGAGGAGGTGCTCAGTCAGGACGTTCCCCGCTGGGTTGCAACCCGGGAGGATGTTTACCGTTGCCTGCTGCAGGTGATGCGGGGGTTGCTGGAAACGGCGGGCGGCCGGCGGTGAAGGAGCTGGTCGGCGACCTCTGGGACTTCCTGGGGCAAGCGCCCGTTTGCATCACCACCAGCGGTCTGGTCAGCCGCAGCGGCCAAGCGAGCATGCCCCGTGGCTGCGCCCGTCAGGCCCGGGAGCGCTTTCCCGAACTGCCGGCCTTGCTCGGGGCGCTGATCCGCGAACGGGGCAACCACGTCCATGAACTCGGCCGGGGGTTGGTCAGCTTCCCGGTGGAGCAGACCCCCTTCGAGGTGCCGGGGCTGGGGCTGATTGAGCGCTCCTGTCGGGAGTTGCTGGCTTTGGCCACGGCTCGCAACTGGCCGCGGGTGGTGGTGCCCCGCCCCGGTTGCGGCGGAGGCGGGCTCGCCTGGTCCGAGGTGCGGCCCATACTGCAACGCTATTTCGACGAGCGGTTCTGGGTAATCCAGGCCGGGGAGGAGAGGGAATGAGAGTGGTTGGTCTGGGGGATCGGGTGCGGATCCGTTACATCGGCACCCTCGATAACGGCCGCATCTTCGACAGTACCGATGACCATGTGCCCCTATCCTTGGTGGTCGGCTCTGGTACGGTCTTCCCGGCGATAGAGTCGGCCCTGCTCGGCATGCGGGTTGGGGAAGCGAAAAACCTGCTGATTCCCGCGGCCGAGGCTTACGGCCCGCGGCTGGAGGAAAACCAGCTGACCCTGCGTCGCGATCAGCTCCCCTGTGGGCGGCAGCCAAAGTTGGGGGAGCGTCTGCGGCTCAGCCTGGCCAACGGGGAGATTCTGGAGATGCGGGTTCTGCATCTCAACGCCGAAGCCGTGGTGCTTGATGGTAACCACCCCCTGGCCGGGCTCGATCTGACCTTCGCCCTCACCGTCGACGCCATCGACTGAAATTGCGGTGTCCGGGGCGGCGGACGGGTTCCCTGCCGCACAGCCGGATGCCGAACCGCCCCAGAATCGCGATGGTGAGGAAGCCATGCCGTTCGTCTTACCTACAGCAATCGCCCGACCCTCACCCTCTTCATCACCGAACGGGAGATCGTGCTCCTCAATATCGGCAGTCATGACGAGGTTTGCCGCTGAAAAGACCTTGGCCGGAGGCCGGTTGGATTCGGGCGGGAATGGTGAGCATGGTGGAAGGCAAGGTGATTCCAGGTAGATTTTCGGCCATGCTGGGCAAGGGGGGAATTAAGGGAGGGGGAAGAAGTGTGGCCGCGCAAGACGCGACCCCGGTGCGACACGCGAAAACGTCAAACCGGCCCTGGCCCTGCTCCTCGACCGCATCAAGGCCGAAGCCATCGAGAAGTGCGAAAGCTTCAGTATTGAATGAGGGGAGCGACAGGAAGAGGGGGCACGAGCCCGCCTTACGCGCGTTCTCGGGGCAAGGTCAAAAAAGGCAGGCCGTTTTACTTCAGCAAAACAGCCTGCCTTTTAGCCCATGTCGAGGCACGTTGAACCCTTAAAGTGGGAGTTAAGGCGTCAGCGCTTGGCGATAATCCAGACGGCATGAATGATGCCGGGGATATAGCCCAGCAGCGTCAAGAGAATGTTCAGCCAGAACGCTCCGCCGAAACCCACCTGCAGAAAAACGCCAAGGGGCGGCAGAAGAATGGCAATCAGAATGCGCACCAGATCCATATTGTCCTCCTTAAGTTTTTTTCTTTCGAAAAATCCGACAAAAAGATCAGACGCCGCCGGCATTGAGCAGCGCCCGTACCAGGGCAAACCCCAGCGTACCGACCAGAATCGCAAAAATGACCAGCACCGCGCCTAGTCCCCAGGCGAAAAGGCGACTGGTCACCAATGTCTCCCGGGGGTTTTCCAGATAGTCATTCAGCAGAACCACGTTGCGTTGATTGGCCTTCCAGACAAAATCAAAAAAGTCTCCAAGGACAGGAACGGCCCCCACAACAACATCGAGAGCGATGTTGAAAGCCATCTTCAGCAGCACGGATTTCGGCACACCCATGCGTACCGCTTCCGAAATGACGATGCTGGAGATCAGGGCACCAATCGTATCGCCCGCGCCAGGGATAAGGCCAAGCAATCCGTCGAGACCCAGGCGGGCATTGAACCCCGGAATCTTGATGGAACTGTCCATATACCAGGCCAACTTTTCCAGTCGCTTTCGGGAGGTTCCTTGCGTGGTTTCGCCCTCGCCATTTTTCATCTCGACCCTCGGTTTAAATAAAACGGCAGCCTCAAAAGAGCGTTGATACGAAGATTTTATTGAGGTTCCAGTTTAGCAGAAATAGCGATTATGACCAGGATTGGCGTTCGGCGGTTAGCCTTTCGGCCGGACAAAGAAATGGGAGATTCAGAGTCGGTGGAAATTGGTTTATCGCATGACGCGACCCCGTTGGTTTCCTTCGGAAGCGAGGGGGAACACTCCCCAATTTTCCGCTAGTGAATTGTAAGTTTTTCGAACAAGAGTGTCGGTTAATTTTACATCCCCTTGCGTGCATATCCGTTCATTATGGATTTATTTGTAGAATTATCGGGCACATACAGGCTGGCATCAGGCTTGCGAGATGCGGGCTGAATGTAAATTAATTTGTTTAAATTAAATTATCAACTATTCGGAATCATGGAGGTTTTGGTATGAAAAAAAAGGTTATCCTGGTCTTGACACTCTTTCTGGGTTGGTTGGCCTCCGCTGTTCCGGCCTCCGCCTGGCTGTACGTGGCGGACTACGACGATAGCGGCTGGCAAACCTATTACTATTCGGCCGGCGCGGATGGTTTTTCGGGGTTCGCCGGATTCGTGGCGAGCAATGCCGGGGATACCAATGTTTACTCACGACTGCTTCTGGATTGGCTGAGCCATGGTCCGGAAGACAACACAGGCTTCGAAACGGGCGACATCGGCTACACCCTTTGGGAATCAAGCAACTGGTCGGCGGTGAACGGCCCGGTGACCGCCTTGAGCGACATTCCCTATTATCCCACGGAAGGTGAGACCATGTCCCAGCAGTGGTCGTACGGCGCCGACACCTCCGAATTCACCAATGCCTATGGCATGGCGGGAACCACCGGTTCGGTCCTGAAGATGCCCCTTGCCCTGGAGCCCGATGAAGCCTTCTTCTTCGACTGGGCGTTTTTGACCGAGGATGAGTACCCTTTCGCGGATTTCAGTCTCTTCTATCTGCAAGACGCCACAGGGAAAATCGTCTTCACAGAGGGCCTTGGCCAACTCGGTCCGGTCCCAACCCCCGAGCCTTCGACTTTTCTTCTGGTAGGGATCGGCTTGGCCTTGGCCGGAATTGCACGAAAGAAGGTCAAATAGGCGGATTGGGCATTCGGAGAAGTGTTTGCGGTCAAGGGAAATTGGCCGAGGTCATGGGCGAGGTCAAATCTTGTTTCGCCATTTCCCCTCGATATCGGCAGTCATGACGAGGTTTGCCGCTGAAAAGATTTTGGCGGAGGGCGGTTGGATTCGGGCGGGAGTGGTGAGCATGGAGGAAGGGCAAGGGGATTCCAGGTAGATTTTCGGCCATGCAGGGCAAAGGGGGAAATTAAAGGAGGGGGAAGAAATGCGGCCGCGCAAGACACGACCCCAGTGGGTTGCCCCTCTCATTCTTCAGAAACGCTTTCATTCTCTTCATGATTTTTTCAGCGTTCGATTCTTTAGCATATTCGCATTAAGATTCTTAAGAATTCAGAATTAAACAACGAATTGAACTTCCGGAACAAGGAATGAGAGACGATACCGAACAAGCATCTTCATTCTGCCCCGCCGAAGGCGTGGTCCTAACGGTTATAGATAAGCGGTGGCGACGCGAACTTGCGTGACTTACCGAAATTTTAGATTTTGTTTTTCGGGAAGCACCCAGCTATTTTCCATCCGCTTGATTGCATTGTTAGGCACATTAGTATGCTGGACGATCATACAAGCTTGAACAAATTACAGGACTGCCTAAGCCATACCGTTTGGTTATGCTCTGAACTAGCGGACCAAACCATTTCGGAGCAGTTGGTGCAACATATACGGATTTTATTAGTTCCTGTATGTTTATATCGATAGAAAGGCCCACAGTCTCGCCCACCATTTCTGGCTTATTAGCCGAATCAACTGACCAAATAATTGCCCTAAGTTCATTTTCGTGTGCAAAGCTCAGGCGCTTATGGACAAATGGAAAGAAAAGGTTCCGAAAAGGGATTATTGTCTTGTCGTAGTCAATATACTGAACCATTGAAAGCCCAATATTAAGCTTTGATTTGTCTAGAATTGTGGTGAGGGTGTCTGAGTCCGACCTTATCGCAACCCCTTCATTAGTTTGTAGATATAGCTTCCACATTGCGGCAGATTCATGCTCGTTAGCGTACCAGCAGTTTATAAACATTTGTTTACGCTGAATTTCAATGGCATTTATAAATTGTTCAACTGCCTGCGTTGGCAAGCCATTATTAAGTCTTGGGTCACGCAAGACTTCAATACCCCTTTTAGACCATGTACCTTCGTATGGGTCTTCAAATTGATCAGCTCGTGGGAAATAAAGTTGGGATGTTTCCAGCAAGCTAACGAATTTTGTAAAATCTAGGTATCTCCAGATTGAATGATTGTTTTCGGGTGGGAAAAATGCTTCGTGGTCATGCATTAACATAATTAAATGCCTAACGGTTCATGATAACCGGCGGCGACGAACTGCTTGCCGACCACCGCAATTTAGATTTTGCTTTTCAAATTTGCACAGACGTATTTTCCGTCCGGTTGATTAGTTTGTTAGGCTTTTTATAAGGTTGAAAATTTCTTCTGGTAAAGTTGATAGCGTAATGCCAAATGTAAGCCATATTAACCCGACGAGAGATACTAGAATGTCATTTGTGTGCGCTTCTTCTAGCTCGGTATTTATTTCACTTTTGACAACCTTGATTTTTTCAATTTGCTCTTCTTTAAATTCTTTATGTTCTTTTATGATGTTTGATATTTGGTCGAGTTGATTTCTTTGATTGTCCCTAAGCGAGTTCAAATTTTGCCAAATAGTGTTTAATCTTTTTTCTATTTCTTCGTCTGGTTTGTCGTTGGCCCACACCCCGAGAGTTCCTGATTTTACTGCTACACCAAAATTTATGGAGACAGGCTCAAAATAGCCACTCTTTTGCCACTTGGGAAACTTTCTTAGCCAAGCGCTAAGAACACATCTTAATGTTGGTTTTCCGAAATGTTCTCGAATTTTCAATAAGCCGCGAATGGCAAATACCATACCTAAAAGCTGAAGAACATACCCCGAAACTTTTATTGTTTGTGCCGATGGCCATGAATAAAAGCTAGTTATAAAAGTTAATATGAGAACCAGAAGACACAAAAATGTTAATCTTGCCTCAAGGAGCCAAATTATTATTTCTTTCGAATATCTTATGTAGGCTTTTATTTTTACGGGAATCATAATTTTCCAAAGCCTAACATAGGGTTGGCTTGCGAAAAGCCGTGTTACAACACAGATGATAATGCAAATAGACTAATTTTTCCAAGTATCTTCAATGGTTTGTCCGGATTTAATCGATTTTACTCATGCGGGATAGGCCGTTTGAATCCACCTGTCTTTGTCAAGTACTCAAACGCCGCCCACGGTCAATCCGCAGGCGGCGCTTCTTCATCAATCCTCGGTAATCTCGTTCAACCGGCCCTCCCCATCCCATCAACACGAAAAAAAATTAATGCCGCGATGGTAATGCGGGCCGGAGCGTTGCGTCAAGGGGATTTTCGCGACAGTCGGCTATCCGGAAGCCCGATTCCGGTCTTCACGAGTCGGTCGTTTGGCCAGCCGGGAGGGTTTTTCGACGAGCCGGCCGCTGACGTATTTGTGCAGGACGCTGGCAATCAGTGTCTGATAGGGGACGCCTTCTTCCAGGGCGCGGGCCTGGATGTCGAGCATGTCCGCCGACGAGAGGCGAATGTTCACCCGGCGATCTTTAAGCGCCGTGCCCTTCGCCGCCGCCTTGAATCGTTCTTTTTCCTCCTTGGTCGGGGCCGTCGAAACGAATTCACCCTTTTCGTAATCGCGCAGGATTTCTTCTTCGAATTTATCGTTATCGGTCTTCTTCATGGGGGCTGTCTCCACTCATATAATCACGGGTGGCCTTGCGGCTGGGGATAATGGTTTTCAAAAAAGAGTAATCGGTATCTTCGACGAAAGGCACCAGATAAACGTACTCACGCAGCTTGACGACCAGAATGCGCTGGCCGGGATACTTGTCCGGGTTCGGATGCCGCAGAATGTCGAGCAGGCCATCTTCTTCCACGGACAACACGACTTCCTCGAAGGAAACTCCCCGCTCCTCCTTGAGTATCTCGTTTTTCTCGTGGCTCCAGCGGAAAGTCTTCATGGTGAGAGTGTAGCGCCTTGTGTGCCTTTTGTCATCAATCGAATTCGCCTTTCGTGGAGAGGGGATGCCATGTTTTGGCATTCCAAAGGTAATCTTTCCCTCATCCTTCCTGTTCCTCCCCCTCCAACAAATCCCCCCGCCGTACCTGCCCCTGGCCGAAGCGGCGGTTGAGCCGGTCGAGGGCGGTGTCGAGGGCGGTTTGGCGCTCTTCGGCGGGGTCGGGGAAGAGGGATGGTTGGCGGGCGGTGGCGTCTTCGAGGCCCGCGACGCTGAGACCGAGCAGGCGCACCGGGCGTTCTCCCGCTTCGGTGCGGCGCAGCAGCTCGCGGGCGGCGCGGTAGAGGGTTTTTCCGTGGGCGGTCGGCTCGGGCAGGGTGAGGCGGCGGGTGAGGGTTTCGAAGTCGGCGTAGCGGACCTTGAGGGTCAGCACCCGGCCGCTCTGCCCGTGGCGGCGCAGGCGGGCCGCGACCTTTTCGGCCTGGGCGAGGAGTTCGCGGTGCAGATCTTCAAGGCGGATCAGATCGACGGCGAAGGTTTCCTCGGCGCCGTAGGATTTGGCCGGCGCGTCGACTTCCACCGTCCGCTCATCCACCCCCCGCGCCAGCTGGTAAAGCCGCTCCCCCCAGACCCCGAAGAGGCCCGTCAGTTGCGCGACGGTGAGCCGTCGCAGCTCGGCGACCGTCCGGCAGCCCTGGCGGTGCAGCTGTTGCGCCGCCTTGTTCCCCACCCCCCAGAGACGCTCCACCGGCAGCGGCAGCAAAAAAGCATCCACCTCTTCCGGCGCGATCTCCAGCAGGCCGTCGGGCTTGGCGCTTTCCGAGGCGAGCTTGGCGAGAAACTTGTTGGGCGCGACCCCGGCGCTGATCGCCAGCCCCAGCTCCTCCCGCACCTCTCGGCGAATGCGCTGGGCGATCTCCCGGGCCGGGCCGAAGAGCCGCTCGCACCCGGCCACGTCGAGAAAAGCCTCATCAACCGAGAGCGGTTCGATACGGTCGGTGTA
>DIVU01000225.1:0-3941 GCA_002423365.1 Desulfuromonadaceae bacterium UBA6124
GGCTGGCCCGAATCGGTGCTGATCATGCAACGCAACTGGATCGGCCGCAGTATCGGTTGCGAGATCGACTTCCCCATCGACGGGCGCGAGCAGTCGATTCGCGTCTTCACCACCCGTCAGGACACCCTATTCGGTGCCACCTTCATGAGTCTGGCGCCGGAACATCCGCTGGCGCTGGAACTGACCACGGCCGAGCAGCGCCCTCTCGTCGAAGCGTTTATCGCCAAGGTCAAAAAACAGGACAAACTCAAGCGCACCAGCGACGACCAGGAAAAGGAAGGGGTCTTTACCGGCAGCTACTGCATGAACCCGGTAACAGGACGCAAGATGCCGGTCTTTTTGGCCAATTTTGTCCTGATGGAATACGGTACCGGCGCCGTCATGGCGGTGCCGACCC
Organism: Desulfuromonadaceae bacterium UBA6124; assembly: GCA_002423365.1. Lineage (GTDB taxonomy): Bacteria > Desulfobacterota > Desulfuromonadia > Desulfuromonadales > Trichloromonadaceae > Trichloromonas. The sequence continues at coordinate 398 of DIVU01000225.1, forward strand.
ACGATCAGCGGGATTTCGAATTCGCGCGGAAGTACCGGTTACCGCTGGTGGTGGTCATCCAGCCGGAAGGTGAGACCCTCGATCCGGAAACGATGGAAGCCGCCTGGACCGGATCGGGTTTCATGGTGAACTCGGCGGAATTCAATGGCCTATCCAACGAGGAAGCCAAGGAGAAGATCGCCGAGTCCCTGACGCAGCGGGGGATCGGTCAAAAGACGATCAACTACCGCTTGCGTGACTGGGGGGTTTCCCGGCAGAGATATTGGGGGACGCCGATTCCGGTGATCTACTGCGAGCACTGCGGCATGGTGCCGGTTCCGGAAAAGGATCTACCCGTGGTGCTGCCGACCGACGTCGCTTTCACCGGTGAAGGGGGCAGTCCTTTGGCCCAATCCGAAGCCTTCGTCAAGACCACTTGCCCCGTTTGCGGCAAAGCGGCCCGGCGCGAAACAGACACTTTCGACACGTTTGTGGAAAGTTCCTGGTATTTCGCCCGGTATGCCTGCCCGAACCACGACGGGGGGCCGCTCGATGCCGATGCCGTCAACTACTGGCTGCCCGTCGACCAGTACATCGGCGGCGTCGAGCATGCCGTNNTGACCCAGGGGATGGTCTGCATGGAGACCCGCTCCTGCCCCGAGCACGGCTGGCTCTATCCCGAGGAAGTGGTGGACGGGCGCTGTTCCCGGTGCCAGGCGGAAACGGTGCTGGGTCGTAACGAGAAGATGAGCAAATCGAAGAAAAACGTCATCGATCCGGATCATCTTATCGCCCGCTACGGCGCCGATACCGCCCGGCTCTTTTCCCTTTTTGCCGCTCCGCCGGAAAAGGATCTGGAATGGAACGAGCAGGGGGTCGAAGGCTGCTTCCGCTTTATCGGCCGGGTCTGGCGCCTGATCTATGAAAATCTGGGATTGATTCAAGGGGTCGACCTGCCGACCACGGCCGAAGGTCCGGCCCGCGACCTGCGCCGGGTCACCCATCGGACCATCAAGAAAGTCACCGAGGATATCGACGGACGCTTCCATTTCAATACCGCCATCGCCGCCGTCATGGAACTGGTTAACGCCATTTCCGCCTTCGAGGGCAAGGCCGAGGCGCCGGCGGTGCTGCGCGAAGCCCTGGAGACGACGGTCCGTCTTCTCACTCCCTTCGTCCCTCATGTCGCCGAGGAACTTTGGAGTTGTCTCGGCCATGACCAGGGGATCGAAGGTCAGGGCTGGCCGACCTGGGATGAAAACGCCCTGATCGAAGATGAAATTGCGATTGTCGTGCAGGTCAACGGCAAGGTCCGCGGCAAGGTCACGGTGCCGGCCGAAGCTTCCGAGGACGTCATCCGCCAGGCAGCGCTGAGTGAGATCAATGTCGCCCGCTTCATCGCTGGGCAGTCGGTGCGCAAGGTCATTCTCGTTCCCGGCCGTCTGGTCAATATCGTGGTGTCCTGATGAAACGACTCGTTACCTTTTTGTTGCTGTCGATCCTCCTGGCGGGCTGCGGCTATACCCCCCGAGGCCTCAATCCTGGGATCGGCGTGAGTACGCTCTATATCCAGCCGCTGGGGAATCGCACGGCGGAACCTTTTCTCGACAGCATGCTCACCAACGACCTGATCATGTGGTTCAGTCGCGATCGGCAGTTGCGCCTGGTCGACAGCGCCAAGGAAGCGGAAGCCGTGCTGAGTGGCGACGTCGCTTCCTACAGCCGGACCTCGGTGGCCTACAACCAGCGTGACAAAATCCAGGAATACCGTTCGGAAATGCTCGTGAACGCCAACCTGCGCCGGGTTACCGACGGCAAAATTCTGTGGAAGGACAGTGTCACTTGGACCGAGGAATCGCTCAACAGCGCCGACCGCGCCCGCCAGGACGACTTTGAAACCGATGCCATGCAGAAAATCAGTCAGCGGCTGGCCGAACAGATCTATCAGCGGATCCAGGAAAATTTTTAAACGGCATGAATTCCGCTGAACTCTTTCGCGCGCTGGATAAAAAGGAGATCCCCAACCTGCTGTTTCTCTATGGCGAGGAGGGATTTCTGATCGAAAAATGCTGGCGCGGGATTCTCGACATCCTCCTGCCGCCGGCGGATCGTGATTTTAACTTTGAACAGTTCTCGGCCCGGGAGGCCCGGGCTGGAGATATCCTCGATCAAGCACGAACATTTCCGATTTTCGCCGACCTTCATCAGGCCGAGATCGCGCAGCACTTTCGTAAAGAATCGGGCATAGAGNNGCACGAACATTTCCGATTTTCGCCGCACACCGCCTGATCCTGGTCAAGGATGCGCAGCATTTTTCCGCTGAAGAACTTGACGCTTTCCTTCCTTACCTGCGGGAACCCGTTCCTGAAACTGTACTGGTCCTGGTCGCAGACAAAATCGACGGCCGCCGTAAATTCTTCCAGGATTTCAAAAAATTCGGGGAGTTGGTGGAGTTCAAAAAGCTCTACGACAACCAGATTCCCGGCTTCATCCGCGAACAGGCGCGCCTGGCCCGGTATTCCCTGACTGAGGAAGCCCTGGCCCTTTTTTGTCGGCGGGTGGGAAACGATCTGCAGGAAATCCAGGGGGAACTGACCAAGCTCTTCGCCTATCTGGGGGAACGTAAGNNTGGCCGACGTCGACGATGTTCGGGCCATCGTTTCTGATACCCGGATCGACAGTGTCTTTGCCCTGAACGATGCGTTGGGAGGAAGACGGCACGGAGAGGCGCAACACCTTCTCGGGCGAATTCTCGCCGATGGCTCTCCTCCGCTCATGGTGCTGACCATGATCGTCCGTCACTTTCGCCAGTTATGGAAATGCCGTGAGTCGCAAGAGCAGGGGATTGGGGAGCGGGATTTGCCAAAGCTGCTGGGGGTCGCGCCATTTTTCGTCAAGGGACTGCTTGATCAATCGCGTAGCTTTTCGCCGTCCCGATATCGGGAGTTGTTCGACTTCTTCCTCGAAACCGATCTCGCGCTAAAATCCAGCGGCGCTCACCCGAGCGCGCTATTGGGAGTATTGGTGACGGAAATCGCCCGGAACGGCGGAAAATAAAAAAGGAGGCTTGAAAGCCTCCTTTTTTTAAAAGCGAATGGTGAATGACCCTAGAGGGCATTGACAAGTTTGGCCAGGCGGGAAATCTTGCGGCTGGCAGTCGCTTTGTGGATAACCCCCTTACTGACGGCCTTGTCGATATAGGGCATGGCCTTTTCCATGGCCAGTTTGGCAGCTTCGGCGTCGCCGGTGGCGACGGCTTCACGGACCTGCTTGACATAGGTACGCATGGTCGAACGGATGTGGGTGTTGCGGGCATTACGAACCGTGTTCTGCTTATTTCTCTTCAGTGCGGATTTGTGGTTGGCCAAGGTTCTATCCTCCGGTGGGTGTGATTAATTTTTACGGGACGGCAGCTTTATAGCATCACATTAGCTCGCCGTCAAGTTAAAAACTCTCCAATATGTAAAGAATAGTTCTTTAACATCAGTAGCTTAAGATATTAATCAACTGAATTAATATAAAATAATACAAATTTTGCCTAGTTATGAATCTTCAGGGATGTCGG
>DIVU01000225.1:3948-4714 GCA_002423365.1 Desulfuromonadaceae bacterium UBA6124
CTGGCCACCGGTCTGAGCCGAATCGCCGGTCTGGTTCGGGATATGGTGGTCGCAGCGCTCTTCGGGGCGGGGTTCGGGACGGATGCCTTTTTTATCGCCTTCACCATCCCCAATTTGCTTCGGCGGTTTTTCGCCGAAGGCTCGCTGACCGCCGCCTTTGTCCCCACCTACTCGGAGGTCTATCATCGGGAGGGGAGGGAACAGGCGCAGGAAGTGGCGAATATCTGCATGACCCTGCTGGTTCTAGTCATGACCGGCGTCACCCTTCTGGGCCTCTGGGGTTCCCCTTGGCTGGTCGAATTCGTCGGCCACGGTTTCGGCGCCGTCGAGGGAAAACTCGAACTCACCGACTTTCTCAATCGCATCATGTTCCCCTATATCTTCTTTGTCAGCCTGCTGGCGCTGCTGACGGGCATCCTCAATGTCATGGGACACTATTTTGTTCCCGCCGTGTCGCCATTACTGCTCAATCTCAGCATGATTCTCTGTGCCCTCTGGTTCCATACCCGTTTCGAAGTGGGCATCACCGCCCTGGCCGTAGGGGTCGTGGTCGGCGGCGTTTTGCAATTGCTTATCCAGGTGCCGGTGGTGCGCAGCCTCGGTATCCGCCTGCGTCCCGACTTTCGCTTCAGTCATCCTCGGGTTCGGCGTATTGCCTGGCTGATGCTGCCCGGGCTGCTCGGCGTCGCCATCTATCAGATCAATGTCGTGGTCTCCCGTCTGCTGGCTTCGTTCCTGCCGGAGGGGAGCGTTTCTTTTCTCTATT
>DIVU01000325.1 GCA_002423365.1 Desulfuromonadaceae bacterium UBA6124
GCAGCGACGAGGATGAGGGCAACGCCGCAGATGGGCGTTTTTCATCAGCCCTTACCCTTTACATGTGGGCGCCGCCGTTGACCGCGAACACCTGGCCGGTGATATAGGTGGCCTTGTCCGAGGCGAGAAAGGCGACGAGGCCCGCCACTTCCTCGACGGTGCCGAGGCGGCCCAGGGGGATCATTGGCAGAATCCGTTCCTTCGGCAGATCCTTGAGCATTTCCGTGTCGATGAAACCCGGGGAGACGGCGTTGACCAGGACGTTGCGTTTGGCCACTTCCGCCGCCAGGGAACGGGTAGCGCCGATCAACCCGGCCTTGGCCGCCGAGTAGTTGACCTGCCCGGGAATGCCGCTCTCCCCCGAGGTGGAGACGATGTTGATGATCCGTCCCCGGCGCGCCTTGACCATGGCGTTGACCACCGGTTTGGTGACGTTGTAGAAGCCGTCGAGATGCACCGCCAGCACGTCGCGCCACTCATCTTGGGTCATCCACAAGAGCAGGGCGTCGCGGGCGAAGCCGGCGTTGTTGACCAGCACGAAGGGGGACGCCTCATCGAGGAGGGGTTCCAGCGCCGTCTTGACTGCCGCGCCGTCGGCGACATCGAAGGGGAGGAGTTTGCAAGTGACGCCGAGAGCCTCGACCTGCGCCGCGACCTGCGCGGCCGCCTCCTGATCCCGGCCGTAGTTGAGCCAGATATCAAAACCCTCCCGGGCCAACTCCAGGGCGATGGCCGCCCCGATCCCCTTGCTGGCCCCGGTCACCAGGGCGATTCCACGTGTACTCATGACAAGCCTATCCTTGGCGGGTAATGTCCGTTTTATCGCAACTGCCCCAGACTCTGTTCGGCATACTTCTGCAGCTTGCGGTGCGGCGCCTTCTGCGCCACGGTTTGCAGCGTGCCCCGGTACTTGCCGTTGCCCGAGGCGCCCAGGGCCTTGCACAGCCAGGACATCGCTTCGACGGCGGCGCGATCGTCGCCGCTGGCCAGGTAGCCCTTAAGCAATTCCTGTTCCACCGCGTCGAGAACAGCCGTATCCTTGACCCCTTCCCGCACAATCAGCTTGCCGGCGTCGGTCTTGCTCCGCAGGTTGCCGGAGCGCAGCATTGTGATGTAGCGGCTGCCCCCCTTGGCCGCCGACGCCTTGGCGGCAACGGCCGGCGGCGGGGGTGCGGCAGCCGTTGCCGGCGGTGGCGGCGGTGCTGATATCGGGGCTAAAGCCTTTGCCGGCGGCGTCACTTCGACCGGGGCGGGACGGAGGCTGATCGCGACCCGCCGATCCTCCCCCGCCGCCAGCTTCAGCCACTGGCGGTCGGTGCGATAGCCGGGGGCGGAAACCTCGAGGTGATAGGAGCCGCCGGCCAGTTCCATCCCCTCGCGATAGACCGGGCCGATGTTGAGAATCCGGATCTTCGCCCCGGTCGGTTCGGTGCTCACGTAGAGCCGACCCTTGGGCAAATCTTCGGCCGGTTCGACCGAAGCGGCGGCCGCGGTGGCGGGCTGCCGCTTGCCGCCGTTGCCGCCGATAACCGTGCTGCTGACCAGTTGCCCGTACTTGATGGCATCGTCCGCCTCTTCGTCGAGCACCTCGCCCTCGGAGATCTTGCCGAGAACGGTTTGAATCCGCACCCGGCCGGTGTGAATGCGCTCGACGTCGAGCACTTCGCCGGTCTTGGGGTGCTTGATGACTTCCCCCTCGCGGTAGACGACGAACTCCATCCCCGGCTTGACCCCGGAACGGCTGCCGAGATCGAGGGTCACCTTCTTGCCGTCGCGGTCGACCACGTAGCCTTCCAGGGGGAAGTTGCGGATGATCTTGGCCGACATCTCGACGATCAGATCCTGCAGGCGCGAGGCCGTCGAGCTTTTGACACTTTCGGCGGCGATGATCGAGGCGTTTTCCACGTCGATGATGCGGGCGTTGACCTCCAGCATCTCGCGCACTTTCATCACCGAGCCGGAGATGATGACCTTGACCCCGAGCAGCTTGCCGATCTGGGTGGCGCTGCTTTCGTCGACCACCCCGGTCATGACCAGCTGCTGCTCACTGAGAATCTTCTGCAGCAAGCGCCGCTCGATGACATCGAACCGCCCTTCCTTGACCATGGCGGTGATGAACCACTCGGCGACGATGCTCCCCATGTCCTGGTTTTCCTGCTCCTCCCCCTGCATCTGGAAGTCGAGGACGGCGATCTTGGTCTTGGTGAATTCCGCCGAAGCGGAGACCGGCATCAGGCCGAAGGCGAGAAGCAAAAAGATTCCGGCAAGTATTCTCATCGGCAGACCCTTCCGGACCGGGGTTGAAGAGGCGTCGCGCTTACTTCAGCGCCATGACGATGCCGCTGCCGGCGACCGAGGTGACGGCCAGGGTTTTGCCGGTGACGTTCTGCCCGTCCACCGCGTCGCAGAAGGCGTCGGCCTGGCCGCGATAGAGGACGGAGAGTTTCAGTTCGCCGTTGCCGAAGCCGCGCTTGGTCACCGAGTTGACCCCGGTCACCCCTTCGAAGAAGGCGGCGATCCCCTTCTGCGCCTGGTAGTCGGCGACGTTGCGCACGGTGACTTCGAGGTTGACGCCGTTGTTCACCGTATCCTGGAAGGAGGCGACGATGGCCTCGAAGAGTTCGTCATCCATGAGTTTCTGCGCCGCCTTGCCGGCCGCCTGGGACTGGGCGACGTCGGCCGAGATGTGCGGGCTGGCGCCGCTCGCCGACTTGCTGGCGACGATGCGGCCGTTGGAGCAGTTCACCACCTTGGCGGTGAGGCTGGCCTGGCCGGAGACCATGCCGCTGCTCTGCAGCAGGGGATTGGCGACCTGCGACTTGCTGACGGTGCCGACGAACACGTACTCGGCGCCGTTGTCCGCGCCGATCTTCGCCGCCGCCACCGGATCGCCCTGGGTCGCCCGTTGGATGAGATCGTCCCCCTTGTTCATCAGGGCGGCGGTCTGCGCCGGATCGACCAGATCGAAGCCCTTGCCGCGCAGGTAGTCGACCACCGCGTTTTCCGCGTAGTTCCCGCCATCTTCCTTGATCAGCACCATCATCCGCGGCTTGTCCATCGATTCGAGGAGGATCTTGAGGGCGGCCAGGTCGGCGCGGATGCTGTCGAGGGAGACGACAGCGCGGATCTGCACCTGCCAGGTGCCGTCGGGCAGATGCTGCTCCAGCAGGACGTCGTAGCGGCGCACCGACCCGGCGGTCTGGGTGATGACCACATCCTTCTGCAGCATGAAGTTCTTGACCTCGGTCTCCGACACCAGCATGGTGCCGATTCCTTTTTCGATGGCCTCGCGCTTGGCCAGCAGCAGCGCCTCTTCCCGGGTGTTGCCGATCCCCTCGCTATCGACGGTGAAATCGCCGCTGGGAGCTTCGGCGGTGACGAAACTGGGAATCAGCAGCAGGCAGACGGCGAACAGGCGCAATAACAGTCTTTTCATCAGACCCTCCCGAAGGCAGGAAAACGGGGAAACCTCATGGTTTGAATGATGATTCTAGTATAGGTCCCGGCCAAAATGCCACCCTTTTATCCCCCGGCGACTCAGCGTGCCTCGGCCAGCAGGATCGCCCGCCTTGGGGCCGGATAGCCTTCGACGGTGCGGGAAGGGTCTTTGGGGTCGAGGAAGTCGGTCAGCGATTCGGTGCCGACCCAGGGGGTGGCGCGCTGCTCCTCCGGCGTGGTGAGGCTGACGTCGAGGCAGCGCCCGTCGCTGAAGCCGCAGCGGCGCAGCCAGTTTTGCAGGACGCGCACGGTGGGGAGGAAGTAGACGTTGTTCATCTTGGCGTAGCGCTCTTCCGGGCAGAGCACCAGCTCGTCGTCGCCGGGCAGCACCAGGGTTTCCAGCACCAGTTGCCCGCCCCGGCGCAGCACCCGGCGCATGGCGGTCAGGGTGTCGAGGGGGGAGCGGCGATGGGAGAGCACGCCCATGGAAAAGACCGTGTCGAAGTAGCCTTCGAGTGGCGGCAACTCCTCGAAGGTGGCGGGGAGGGAGTGGATTTCCGGGCGGCGGGCGTAGTGTTGCAGGAGTTGGAACTGGAAGTAATAGGTCAGGTAGGGTTCGACGCCGAGGGCCAGTTGCGGCTTGTGCGCGGCCATGCGCAGCAGGTAGTAGCCGTTGCTGCTGCCGATGTCGAGCACCCGGCGCCCGGTCAGGGGGGCTATATGTCCGGCCAGGCGGTTCCATTTCAGCGACGAGTCCCACTCGCTGTCGAGGTCGATGCCGAAGATGTTGAAGGGACCCTTGCGCCAGGGGCGGAGGTTTTCCAGAGCGCTTCGCAGCGCCTCGGCCTGGCCCGCCGCCAGCTCCGCGGCGGCGCCGATGCGTACCCGGTCGCCGGCCAATTCCAGCGCCGTTGGCGAAAGCTCCGGCAATGCGGCTGCGTTGGCCAGATAGCGTCGGCCCTTGCCGTCCGCCGCGATCATCCGCGTCTTGGCCGCGATCAGTTCGGCCAGCGCTTCTTTCCAGGGACCGAGGCCGAGCCGCTCGGCCCTCTCCAACAGCCGTTCCACGCCTAATCCGCCTTGCGCGCCAACAGGGCGGCGAAGTTGAACCACTTGAGCCAGACCGTCACGGCGGCGAAGCCCGCCCGCGCCAGCCGCGCCCGGTGGGCCTCCAGGGTTTCGGGGATGAGCACGTTCTCCAGCGCCTCGCGTTTCTGACTGATCTCCATGTGTGAATAGCCGTTTTCGCCCTTGAGGCGGTAGTAGAATTCCCGCTCCAGCTCGGCCAGGGCGGCATCCCCGTCCACCACCTTCTCGGTCAGCAGCAAGATGCCGCCGGGGACGAGGGCTTCATGCACCCGCGCCAGCAGGGCGTCGCGATCTTCCAGGGGGAGAAACTGCAAGGTCAGGTTGATCACCACCACCGAGGCGTTCGCCATGGCGACCCGGCGGGCATCCCCCTCTTCCAGCACAATCCGCTCGCCGACGGCGGTCGCTGCCAGCCGCGCCCGGTAGAGATCGAGCATCGGCGCTGAATTATCGACCGCGACCATGGAAAAATCCCGCGCTCCCATCTCCGCGCCCAGGGCCAGGCCGAAGTTGCCGTTGGAGCAGCCGAGATCGTAGATGCGCGTCCCCTCCCGATAGAAACGCGCCGCCAGTTGCGCCTGGCGGCGCAGGCTCTCGCGATAGAGGGGCACCGAGCGGTCGAGCATGTCGTCGAAGACCCCGGCCACCTCGGCGGTAAAAGCAAAAGGCGCCGCTGGGCGCGGCGCGGCGAAGATGCAATCCTTCTTGGTCATGCTCAGCCCTTGAGCAGATCGCGGCCGACCCAGTGACTGGCGAACTGCAGGGCGGTGCGCCCGCAGCGTTTGCTCTTGTCGTGGGACCACTGGACGGCGGCCTTGCGCGCCTCCTCCGACCAGCGCGAGGGCACCCCCTGCTCGCGGCAGAGCTTTTCCACACACTGCTGCGCCACCCGCAGATAGTGATCCTGGGTGAAGACATGGAAGGCCACCCACAGGCCGAAGCGGTCGGAGAGGGAAATCTTCTCCTCGATCGCCTCGCCGTGATGGACCTCGCCGTTGACCAGCTTCGAGCCGAGGTTGTCGGTGGGATATTCGGGGATCAGATAGCGGCGGTTGGAGGTGACATAGATGAGCACATTCTTCGGCGCCGCGTAGACCGAGCCGTCGAGGGCGCTCTTGAGCATCTTGTAGGTCAGCTCACCGTGCTCGAAGGAGAGGTCGTCGCAGAGCAGGATGAACTTGTAGGGCTGGCCCTTGATGGCCGAGAAGATGCCGGGCAGATGGATGAGATCCTCCTTGTCCACCTGGATCACCCGCAGCCCCTGGTCGGCGTAGCTGTTGAGCAGCGCCCGCACCAGCGACGACTTGCCCGTCCCTCGGCTCCCCCAGAGCAGCACGTTGTTGGCCGGATAGCCCTTGAGGAACTGGCGGGTGTTCTCTTCAACGACCGCCTTCTGTTCATCGATGCCGAGCAGATCGTCGAGGCGGGTGGAGGGGACCGACTCCACCGGCTCCAGATAGCCGGAAAAGGAATGGCGGCGCCAGTTGGCGGCATGGCAGGCACTCCAGTTCACCGGCCCCACCGCCGTCGGCAGCAACTGCTCCAGCGATGACAGCACCCGCTCCAACTGAGCGACGACTTCGGGTTTGAGATTCATCATGACGCGACTCCTTGCGTGACGAAAAGACCAGCGGTCGCCAAAGGAGGGAAAATAAAATCCCGTTTGCGGCCGGGTTTGTTCATACAACTTTACCCCTGGGGTGTCAAGGACGGGGATGGCCGGTAAAGGGGCGGCCGAGGCCGGATTTAGGCCTTGTCGGTGATGTTCGATTGCGTTAAGGTTTTCGCTGTTGATTGGAGAGGGGCATGCTTTTGTGGACGAGGGTGGGTTGATGGGATTGAGAGAGAAAAGAGAAAGCGATTTTTCGTGCTATTGCATGATGTAACCATCCCTCGCATGGCCACTCAGCAGCGTAATGATCGGTTACATACCCCCATTCGCTAACGGCGGGGTAGCTGATTGAGGGATTTTTTTTGGAGTAAACGATGTCTATCCGTAAACACCCATCAAAAGGCGATGGTTATTGGTACATTGATATCGGGTATGGTAAAACTCGTAAGAGAATTGCTTTTAAAGGCACTAAAAATGAAGCAGAACGGCATGAGATGTTTTTAAAGTCTGGTCTTTGGGAGGGTTTATACGAAAATATTGAAAGCTCTCTTGCAAAAATTAATTACAATGACAAAAATCCACCTTTTGTTTATTTTATACAACAAGGAAACTCCGGTCCAATTAAGATTGGTTTTACAAGAGATAATTTGTATGCAAGAGTTAAGAGACTCCAAACTGGAAATCCTTTGCCTCTGAAATTGCTGGCAATTATTGATGGATCAGATATAAAGACTGAAGTTTCGCTTCACTCTAGGTTTTCATCTTGCAGACTTAATGGAGAATGGTTTGCACCAACTGAAGAATTGTTGAATTTTATAAATGAAATCAAAAACAGACCATGTAAAGTTGAGCTAGAGAGAATATACAAAGAATATTTAGCCGTAGTCACTACTGTCCGGTTAATAATTGA
>DIVU01000059.1:0-12850 GCA_002423365.1 Desulfuromonadaceae bacterium UBA6124
ACCTGCACCTGGCGCAGGCCGGCCTGGGTGATTTCCACCGGGTCCTCGGCGGTCCAGATTTTACGCTCCGTGGTGTTGATGTGCCCCAGGGCCGAATGCAGGGTCGTCGTTTTGCCCGAGCCGGTGGGCCCGACACAGAGGACCACGCCGTAGGGTTTGGCCAGGCAGTCCTTGAAGTTCTTCAGGTTGTTGGCGGAAAAGCGCAGATCTTCCAGGGGCAACGCCTTGGCGTTGGCGAGAAGACGCAACACGGCATCTTCCTGCCCGCCGACGGAGGGGGTGATCTCCAGGCGGAATTCGAGATTGCGCTTGCCCGAACGGATCATGATCTTGCCGCTTTGCGGCCGGCGGCGTTCGGCGATATCCAGCCGCGACATAATCTTCAGTCGGGAAAGAATCGCGTGCTTGAAGGTCGCGGAAACCTGGTGGGCGACGCGACAGACCCCGTCGATACGGTAGCGGATGCGGAAAGGCGCGTTGCCGAGCCCCGGTTCGAAGTGGATATCGGAGACATTTTTCTGAAAGGCGTCGATCAGGATGTTGTTGACCAGGCGAATGATCTGGCTGTCCGCCTCGGAGAGTCTGTTCTCCTCCACTTCCTCCTCGACGGTGACGACCTCTTCGGCCAGTTCGCCGATGAGAGTGCCGACATCGTCCCTGGGCGCCGTGGACGCGGGGTAATATTCCTCGATGGCCTTGGCGATCTGGGCGCGGGTAGCGACGCCCAACTCGATGCGGCAGTTGGCGCTGAAGCGCAGGCTGTCGATCAGGGTCGGGTCGGTGGGGGAGGAGGTGACCACCACCAGCAGGTCGCTCTTTTTTTCGATGGGCAGCACCTGCAGACGGGTAACGATCTCCCCGGTCAGGGTCGCCAGGGCCGCCTGGCTGGGGACGATTCGCTCCAGATCGACGTAGCGCAGGCGAAATTTTTCGGCCAGGGCATTGAGCAGCTGATCCTCGGTGATGAGCCCGCGGTCGATAAGAAGTTCGCCGATGCGTTTTTTCTTGCCGTCCTTCTGAGTGGAGATAGCTTCCTCGACCTGTTGCCGGGTGACCAGGCCAGCGGCGACCAGGATGTCGCCGATACGGGCCTTGGCCAGCGCCCTCCCCCGGTCGGTGGCGTTGGCCACGGTTTTGTCGATGGTCTCCTGGGGAATGTCGTTCTGTTCGGCGATAATCTCTCCGACCCGACGGGTGCGCAGCTTCTGCTGCACCTCCAGGGTTTCCTTCATTTCGTCGGGCGTGACCAGTCCTCTGGCTTCGAGAAAATCCCCGAGAAATTTGCGGTTTTTACGGTCCTTGATGCCGTGATTGCAAAAGAAAATGCGCATCCAGGGGCTGCCGGTGTCGACGGGGACGGCGAAGAAGCCCCCGGGGTTTTCCTGGCGGGGCGGGATGTTCACCTGATAGCGCACGCCGCTGACCGTTTCCACTTCCTCCATGGCGTCAAATTTGGCCGGAGGCAGTTCGCCGCTCGACGGATCACGGTGAAAAAGGATGCAGATCAAATCGGGCAGGGGATAGCCGAGACGGATGTCGGTATCCTCCAGCAGAACCTCGACGTCGTTTTTGCCGGGGTCGAAGGTTTCGGCCAGGGTGGCCGTGAGTTCTTCCCCATCCAGGAACTTCAGGGTAATCCGTTCTTCGCGCATAGTCAGTCAGGCCTTTGGATGTTGTTGACGAAGACTTCACGGGGGCGGCTGGTGCCGTCCGAGGGCCCGACGATCCCTTCCTGTTCCATCTTCTCGATCATGCGCGCCGCCCGGTTGTAGCCGAGACGAAGCCGCCGTTGCAGCATGGAGATAGAGGCCTGGCGGGTATCCGCGACCAGGGCCAGGGCATCGTCCCACTTCTCGTCATACTCTTCTTCCCCATCCCCGCCATTGTCCGAGGCGGGAGGCGCTGTCAGGATCGATTTGTCGTATTCCGGCGACCCCTGTTTCTTGAGGAAGTCGACGACCCGCTGCACTTCCAGTTCGGAGACGAAGGCGCCGTGCACCCGTTGCACGGCGCCGGTGCCCGGTGGCAGAAAGAGCATGTCGCCCATCCCCAACAGGGTTTCCGCCCCCATCTGGTCGAGGATGGTGCGGCTGTCGATGCGGGAGAAAACCTTGAAGCTGATCCGGGTCGGGAAGTTGGCCTTGATCAGGCCGGTGATGACGTCGACGGACGGTCGCTGGGTGGCCAGAATCAAGTGAATACCGGCGGCCCGGGCCATCTGCGCGAGGCGGGCGATGGACTCCTCGATCTCCCGGCCGGCGACCATCATCAGGTCGGCGAGCTCGTCGACGATGACCACGATGTAGGGGAGATGGCCGTGCTCGAGTTCTTCCCCCTCGGCGATGGTCACCGGTGGCAGCTCCTCCTCCTCGGCCGTTTCCACCGGTTCGACGACCAGTTTTCCCTGGGCCTTGAGTTCGGCCTTGTCCTTCTCTTCCTTGGCGATCTTCTTGTTGTAGCCGTCGATATTGCGCACGCCCTTGTCGGACATCAGCTTGTAACGTCGCTCCATCTCCCGTACTGCCCAGTTCAGCGCCAGGGCGGCCTTCTTCGGGTTGGTCACCACCGGCAGCAGCAGATGGGGAATCCCTTCATAGATGGAGAGTTCCAGCATCTTCGGGTCGACCATGATGATACGCACGTCCTCGGGAGTGGCCCGATAGAGGAGCGACAGGATCATGGTGTTGATGGAAACCGACTTGCCGCTGCCCGTCGAGCCGGCGACCAGGACATGGGGCATCTTGGACAGGTCCGAGACGACGGTGCGGCCGAAGATGTCTTTGCCCAGGGCCATGGGGAGCTTGCCGCCGGTCTTCTGGAACTCTTCCGACTCGAAGATCTCCTTGAGATAGACCGTCTCCCGCTCCTTGTTGGGGATCTCGATGCCGACCACGCCTCGCCCGGGAATCGGCGCGACAATGCGGATCGAGAGGGCGCGCAGGGCCATGGAGAGGTCATCGGAGAGTCCGGCGATCTTGTTGACCTTGACCCCCGGCGCCGGGGAAAATTCATACATGGTCACCACCGGCCCCGGTTTGACCTCGACCACTTCGCCGTCGACATTGAAATCCTTGAGCTTGCTCTCCAGGATTTTGGCGTTGGCCATCAGTGCGTCGCGGTCGATAGGGGCGGGCGGGCCCCCCTCGTGGGCCAGCAGCGACAGGGGGGGCTTGTGATAGGTTCCCGAAGGTTCAAGAAACTCGAAGGCTTCCTGTTGGGGCGGCGCCTCCTCCTTGCGTTTCTTCTTTTTGGCCGGGGGGGTGATCTCCAGGGCCGGGCGAACCGGCGGCGCGATGATGGTCGGCTGCTCCTGCTTCTCCTTGCGCCGGCGGGCGCGCAGTTCCCGCTGGGCGGCGCGCTGCTCGCGGCGACGCTCCAGTTGGCCGCCGACTCGGGTGGCCATGCCTTCGAGAAAGAGCACCATGGAGAAGCGGGCGCCGAGCATGAGGGAGATGAGAAAGAAGACGAAGAGGAAGATGCCGGCGCCGGTGACGTTCAGGTAGCGGGAGAGGACCTCGGCCAGCAGCCGTCCGGCGGCGCCGCCGGCTTCCTCGATCCGCTGCCCGAAAATGACGACCTCGTGAAAGCGCAGGGCGATGAGCCCGGCCAGGGAGAGGATCAGCATCAGGATCGCGCCCCCTTTGTAAAGGCGCACTTTGACCGAGCGGAACTTGAGCAGGCGCCAGGCGAAGAGAAAACAGGACAGGGGCAGCACCAGAGCGACCAGCCCCAGGAACTGAATGAGCAGATCAGCGAAATTGGCGCCGACCACCCCGCCCCAGTTGCGCACGACGGCGGAGGTGATGTTGTTGTTGAAAGAAGGGTCGGAGGTATGAAAGGACACCAGGCTGAGCAGGATGAAGATCCCGACGGCGAGGCAGAGGACGCCGGCGATCTCTTTTTGCAGATGTTCCCGGATCAGTGGCGGTTTTTTCTGAGGCATTATCGCTTCCGATTACAGGGTGAAGGTCAAAACCAGGCTTCCCGCCAGCCAGCAGTAGAGGGCGAAGGCGAAGAGCCGGCGCTTGCGGATGACCGCCAGCAGGAAATGGATGGAGAGCATGCCGGCGGCGAAGGCGACGGCCGCGCCCGTCAGATAGAGGGGGAACTCCCCGGCGGGGACGGCGTGCAGGTCGCGCAGGGAAAGGAGGGCCGCGCCGAGGACGGCGGGGAGCGCCAGTAAAAAGGAGAAGCGCGCCGCCGTCTCACCGTCGACGCCGCGCAGCAACAGGGCGGCGATGGTCGAGCCGGAGCGGGAGATGCCGGGAATGATGGCGGCCCCCTGGACGGTCCCGACCACCAAGGCGTCGAGCAACGTCAGATCCTTCTCCTTGCGATTTCCGCGCCGGAATTTTTCCGAAACGAAGAGCAAGGTGCCGGTGATCAGCAGCATCAGCCCCACCAGCGGGATGTTTTCGAACATCCCCTCGAAAATATCCTTGAAGGTCAACCCGATAATGGCCGTCGGCACCGAACCGGCCACCAGCAGCAGCAACAGCCGGCGATGCAGAGCCGCCTCCTCGTCCTTGCGGAAGGGTGAACTCAGCAGATTGCCGAGGTCGCGGCGGAAATAGAGGGCCACCGCCAGCATGGTGCCGAGGTGCAGCAGCACGTCAAAAAGAATGCCCGGTTGCTCGAAGCCGGGGAGAAGATGCTGGGTTATGGCCAGGTGCCCCGAGGAGGAGACCGGCAGAAATTCGGTCATGCCTTGAATCAGGCCAAGCAGAAGAGCGTGTAGCAGAGTCATGGAAATCCTTGAAACGTTACGTTGGTTTTTGGTCTGGGCGGACGGTGCCCGCCCTCAGGGCGTATACTCGAACCAGGGCGACCCATGGGCCGCCCCGACGGCGGAACGGTTCGTGAAACGCCCGGTTAAAGTTCCAGGATCACCGGCAGAATCATCGGCCGGCGTTCGATGGTGCGGTTGAAGAAGCGGCGCAGGGTCTTGCGCACCTCGACCCGCAATTCCTCCCAGTCGCCGAGCATGGCCAGACTGTGTTCGGCGAGGGTGTCGCGCACCGCCTGGCAGGCCTGCTCAAGAAATTCGCCGCTCTCTTCCTCGGTGACGAAGCCCTTGGTGTGGATCTCCGGCCCGTAGAGGATCTCGCCGGTTTTCTGGTTCATCGCCAGAATCACCATGACCATGCCGTGATTGGCCAGATGGCTGCGGTCGCGCAGCTGCATGACCCCGACATCGCCGACCCCCTTGCCGTCGACGAAAATCCGCCCGCTCTCCAGTCGCTCTTCAAGGCGCAGGCCGTTTTCCGAAACCAGCAGGGGCTGACCGTTTTCCAGGACGACCGCGTGTTCCGGCGCCACCCCCATGCGCCGGGCCAGTTGCGCATGCTTGACCAGATGCCGGTATTCGCCGTGCACCGGCACGAAATAACGGGGCTTGACCAGGGAGTGGACGAGCTTGAGTTCTTCCTGGCCGGCATGGCCGGAGACATGAACCTCGCTCGTCGTCTCGTAGAAGACCTCGGCCCCGCGCCGGTAGAGGTGGTTGATCAGGTCGGAAATGGCCTTCTCGTTGCCGGGGATGAATTTCGATGAGAGGATGACCGTATCCCCCGGCTCCAGGCTCAGCTGTTTGTGGTCGTCCATGGCGATACGGGCGAGGGCCGAGAGGGGTTCCCCCTGGCTGCCGGTGGTGATGACCAGCACCTGGTCGCGGGGGATGTCCCGCAGATCACGCAGCTCGATCAGGGCCGAATCGGGGATGTTCAGATAACCGAGCTTGCGGGCGATGTCGGTGTTCGTCACCATGCTGCGGCCGTTGATCAGCACGCTGCGCCCGCAGTCAACCGCCGCGTCCACCACCTGCTGAATGCGATGGATATTGGAGGAAAAGGTCGCGACCATGACCAGTCCGGTGCAACCGGGGAGGATCTGCTGGAAGGCCTCGCCGACCACCCGCTCCGAGAGGGTATAACCCTCCTTTTCGACGTTGGTCGAGTCGGCCATCAGCAGCAGCACGCCTTCTTCGCCGCACTGGGCCAGGCGGGGGAGATCGGTTGGCTGTCCGTCCACCGGGGTCTGGTCGAGCTTGAAGTCGCCGGTGTGGATCACCGTCCCCGCCGGGGTGCGGATGATCAGGCCGGCGCCGTCGACGATGGAGTGGGCGGCACGGTAGAATTCCACCGCGAAGACCCCGAGCTGTACGCTCTGGCGGGGGGAAACCGTCTCCAGGCGGGCGCGACCGGTGAGCTTGTGTTCCTCCAGTTTGCCGCGCAGTAGCCCCAAGGTCAGGGCCGTGCCGTAGATCGGCGGGCAGCCGAGTATTTCGTAGAGAAAAGGGATGGCGCCGATGTGGTCCTCGTGACCGTGGGTCAGAACCAGCCCACGGATATCCGCTTCCCTCCCGGCCAGGGCGGAAACATCGGGAATGACCAGATCGATCCCCATCATGTAGGCCTCGGGGAACATCAAGCCGCAGTCGATGAGCAGCAAATCCCCCCGGCATTCGAGGACCATCAGGTTCAGCCCGATTTCGCCCAGCCCGCCGAGGGGCAGAATACGCAGGGCGTCGGGATGCAGTTCGGGAGACTGGGCGAGAGTGCTCATGGGCAAGCCTCCAGGGCTGCCGCGATCCGCTCCTGCACGGTCGCAAGCAGCTTCTCGGTGTCGGCGGAGGTCAATTCGGCGGTGGCGATGGCCGGCAGAATCCGCACCTCGATCAGCCCGCCGTGAATCCGGCGGCTGGTCTTAGGCATGATCGCGAAGCTCCCGGAAATCGCTACCGGCTGCACCGGCACGGCGGCCTTGAGGGCGATCAGGAAGCCCCCCTTCTTGAAAGGTTGCAGGATGCCGTCGGCGGAGCGGGTGCCTTCGGGAAAGATCACCACCGAAGCGCCGCCGCGGATGCGCTTTGCCGCTTCGGTCATGCTGTGCAGGGCCTTCCTGCGGTCCGAACGGTCGAGGGGAATGTAGCCGGCGCGGCGCATGGCCAAGCCGAACAGGGGAATGCGAAAGAGTTCTTCCTTGGCCAGCCAGCGAAACTGTCCCGGCAGTCCGGCAAAAAGCGCCAGAATATCGAAATTGCTCGCATGGTTGGACATATAGATGACCGGTTCGCCGGCGCGCAGATGCTCCTGGCCGCTGACCTTCAGCCGCACCCCGGCCAGCAGCAGGCCAACCCTGGCCCAGAGCCGCGCATAGTTGTGCAGATAGTCGGGGCTGATGAAGGAGAGAGGAACGCCGGTGACGATGACGAACAGGGTCCAGGGGATGAGAGTGGCGAAATAAAAAAGGGTACGAATCATGGATTGATAAGTCTCCGCAAATGCTCGAATAGGTTAGTTTAGTTGCACCGGCAGAGGGAGTCAAACCTTTTCCGGATAGGCTTTACAGGAGGGGGATACTCGTTAGACTTGGCCGAAGTTTGTTTGTCTGCGCCGAAGAGAGTTTGTAGCCAGCCGAGGAAGACGGCCACGGCCGGAAATCCCCTTGGCGCCAATTGCGTGAGTGGAGCAAGAATCCTGCCGGCAGGACACTTCAGTTTGTCGGCCGCGTCCATGGGAGGAGACCTGTCCTTTGAAAAACACCGGTCCGGAAGGGGGCATCAAATTTTACATCGTCGGTGGCGGGATTGCCGGTCTGGCCAGCGCCGTCTATCTGATTCGCGAGGGGAGATGCCCGGGGGTCGACATCACCATCTTCGATGGCGCGGGAATCAGTGGCGGCGCCCTCGACGGCTCCGGATCCGCCGAGAACGGGTACTTGATACGCGGTGGGCGGATGCATGAGCGGCATTTCGTCTGCACCTGGGATTTGCTCTCCGCCATTCCCTCATTGGAAGATCCGGCGATTTCGGTCAAAGAGGAAGTCTTCGCCTTCAATGGCAACTTCCAGCGCGCGACCGCGCTGCACTGTCACCGCGAGAATGGGCCGGAAATGATCGAGCTTGCGGCAGGCGATCGCCTGTTCGTCACCCTCGGCTCGATGGTGGAGAGATCTGCCACCGGCGGCATGACCACGCCGGCGCCGCTTAGGCCGAAGAGCACCACGGGATTATGGGCGCTGTGGGAGCGGATCGCCGCGAAGGGGGACGCGTTCGGTCGTCCTCGGGCATTCTGCGAGCAGGTGGCGCAATCGAAGTGGATGTCCTTCACGGTTACCCTCAAGGACCCGACCTTTTTCGAGTACATGGAGCGCTTCACCGGGAACCGGCTGGAACCGGTGGGTTGGTGACGCTCACCGATTCCAGCTGGCTCATGTCGGTGGTGCTGGCCCACCAACCGCACTTCCGGAATCAGCCCGCTAACGTCTTTGTCTTCTGGGGAAATGGCCTACTGCCTGATGCTCCGGGGAATTTCGTGACGAAGCCGATGTCCGAGTGCAGTGGCGGGGAGCTCCTGATCGAGCTCTTTTCCCACCTCGGCATCATGGAAACGATGCGGCCACGGATGGGGGAAATGAGTTGTGTGCCTTGCATGATGCCTTATATCGACAGTGAATTCATGCCACGCGTCGCGGGTGATCGCCCAAGCGTGATCTCGGTGGGCGCGACCAATTATTGCGTGTTTACCGTGGAATATTCGGTGCGGTCGGCGCAGACGGCGGTCTTTGGTCTGCTCGGCCTCGACCGCGAGGTCTCACCGATCTATCGCGGCGATCGCGATATTCGCGTGCTGCGCGATGCCCTGAAGGCATTAGGGCGTTGAGGGGAGGTCGCGGCTGTTTCCGCTTTTCGGTAAACTGTCGTCCAACAATTCCCGGAAAAGCTGTTGCACACGGGTCTTAACTTCCCCCAGGGACGGGGCGTCCCCACTTTCCCGGCGGATTGAGGTGATAGGACAGCCCGGCATGCCACAGGGATGAATCCTGCCGAAGGGGTTCAGGTCGGGGTCCACGTTCAGGGCGAACCCATGCAGGGTGACCCAGTGTCGAACGCCGACTCCGATGGATGCCAGCTTGCCCCCCGCCGCCCAGACCCCGGTTTTGCCGGGAACTCGCCAGGCTTCAACGCCATAGCCCGCCACCGTGCGAATCAGAACTTCCTCGATAAAACGCAGCCAGCGGTGCAGATCCCGGCCCCGTTCGCCCAGATTCACCAGCGGATAGCCGACCAGTTGCTCCGGACCATGCCAGGTGATGTCTCCTCCCCGATTGACGCGGAGCGGAATGATTGTCGGATCGCGGCGATTGGCCTCGTTGCCTCCGGCGCCGATGGTGTAGATGCCGGGATGTTCCAGCAGCAGCAGGGTTTCCGGTTCACTTCCGTCGGCTATGCCGGTGATGAGCCGTTCCTGGAGGGCGAAGGCCAGACGGTAGTCGATGACGCCGCAGTCGATGACCTGGACGGGCATTTCAGCCCTGGCGGCGCGCAAGGTAGTCGAGCATTCCCGCCATGGTGAAAACCTCGGCATAGTCGGTTTCGGGGATTTCAATCCCGGTCTCTTCACCGATGCCGATCAGCACCTGCAGAAAACCGAAGGAATCGATATCCAGCGCTTCGCGGATATTTTCTCCGGGCAGTAGTTCCGACGGATCGCATTCCGGAGCAATCCGCATCAGATTCCGGTAGACAAGGTCCCTGAGTTCGATGCTGTTCATAATTTATCCGGAGTTTGCAGGAAACGATCAAGGGCCGCAAGAAACTGCCCGCCCCGGTGGCCGTCGCTGGCGCGGTGATCGGCGGCCAGGGTGGCGATGACGCAGCGGCGCACGCCCAGCATGCCGTTTTCCGCCCAGGGGCGCTCGGTAACCCGGCCGAAGCCGACCAGCGCCACCTGGGGCGGGTAGATGACGCCGAAGACTGTCTTGACCCCGAGGTCTCCGAGGTTGGTTACGGTGAGAGTGGCGTCGGTCATCTCGGATCCGCGCAGGCGATTGGCTCGGGTTCGCTCGATCAGATCCCCCATCGCCTTCATCAACTCCTGCAGACTCAACTGATCGACGTTGTGGATGGCGGGCGTGATCAGGCCGCCATCACGCAAAGAGATGGCGAAGCCGATGTGGATCGCCGGACTGACGTGAAGGCGGTCGTTCAGCCAGTAACCGTTGAGTTCGGGCACCTCGCCGAGGGCCTTGGCCACTGCTTTGAGCAGTAGCGCGGCGGGCAGGATGCGCTCGCGGATGGGGCGTTTCAGGTTCTCCCCCTCCAGCCAGCGGAGGGCGCGGCTCAGGTCGATATCCGTTTCCAGGTAATAGTGGGGGATTTCCCGGTTGGCGCGGCTCATGGCCGCCGCGATGGCCTGTCGCATCCCTTCCCGGGAGGCGCCGGAAGGCGCCGGCGCCGGGTGCGCCCCGGCTTCTCCCGGCGCGGGTCGTGCCGACCGTTCCACATCGCTGAGTTGAATGGCGCCATCCGGACCGCTGCCTTGAATGCCGGCGAGATCCACGTCGAGTTCCGCCGCTCGTTTGCGGGCCGCCGGTGAGGCGGCGATTCTCCTGGTGGTGGGCGTCGCAGGACGCGCGGCGCCAACCGGAGGCTGCTCCGTTGGCGGCGGCGCGCCGCTGGATACGATCGCCGCCCCTTCCATTTGAATCATCGCCAGCACCGTCCCCACCGGCACCGTTTGCCCCGGCTGGACCAGCGATGGGCCGAGGATGCCGTCCTCGAAGCTTTCGATCTCGAACAGCCCTTTTTGGGTTTCCACGGCGGCAAGGAGCGTGCCGCGTTCGACCCGCTCCCCCGGTTTGGCCAGCCACTCGACCAGGGTTCCTTCCTCCATGTCCGCGCCCAGGCTTGGCATCCGGAATTCAGCCATGACTCACCATCCCTTTCGCCGTTGCGATAATGGTCTCGACCCGGGGCAGGGCCGCTTCTTCCATGTGCCGAGCGTAGGGCATGGGTACCTCGGCACTGCACAGGCGGGAAACCGGCAGATCCAGTTCATAGAAGGCCTGCTCCATGATCCGTGCGGATATTTCAGCGGAAAGACTGCCGCTGCGCCAGCCTTCGTCCACGATCAGCGCGCGATGGGTTTTGGCGATGGAGGCAAGATAGGTGGCGTCGTCCAGGGGGCGCAGGCTGCGTAGGTCGATCACTTCGGCCTCGATCCCCTCCCGCGCCAGGGCTTCGGCCGCCTCCAGGCATTTGAAGAGACTGGCGCTGTAGGTGACAATGGTCAGATCCTTCCCGGCCCGACGCACTCTGGCGCGGTCGATGTCCACCGGACCGGCATTTTCCGGAAGGGTGCCCTCCAGATTATAGAGGGTGTTGTTTTCGAAGATGAGCACCGGATCGGGATCCTCCAGGGCGGTCCAGAGCATCCCCCTGGCATCTTCCAGGGTGGCGGGAGACAGCACACGGAGGCCGGGGATGTGGGCGTACCAGCATTCCAGGGAATGGGCGTGCTGGGCCGCCAACTGCTTGCCGGCGCCAGTGGCCATGCGGATGACGAGCGGCACGTTGAACTGCCCCCCCGACATGTGCAGGATGGTGGCGGCGTTGTTGAGAATCGGGTCGAGAGCCAGCAGGCTGAAGTTGACCGTCATGATCTCCACGATGGGGCGCATTCCCCCCATGGCCGCGCCGATGCCGGCGCCGACGAACCCCAGTTCCGACAAGGGGGTGTCGCGGATGCGTTCGGGGCCGAATTCCGCCAGCAGTCCCTTGCTGACGGCATAGCAGCCGCCGTAATGGCCGACGTCCTCACCCATGAGAAAAACCCGCTCGTCCCTGAGTAGGGCGTCACGGAGGGCTTCCCGCACCGCTTCGCGATAGGTGGTTTTCTTCATGGTGTTTGGTTCGCTCATGACGCCCCCCTTTCCGAATGGACGAAGCGGGTCAGGTCTTCCACTGCTTCCCAGGTCCCGGCCTCGGCGAAGGCCACGGCCGCCTCGACCTCGGCGGCCACTTCCCGTTCCAGTTCGGTCAGCGTTTGCTCGTCGGGCAGGCCCTGGTCTCGCATGTGCCGGCACAGCTGGGTGATCGGATCGCGCGGCTTCCAGGTTTCCACCTCCTCCTTGGTCCGGTACTGCTCGGTGTCGAACATGGAATGAGGGCGGAAGCGGTAGGTACGGCACTCCAGGAAATAGGGGCCGTTGCCCTGACGTACATAGTCCGCCGCTTTGTCGGCCGCCGCCGCCATCGCCAGCACATCCATGCCGTCCACCGCTGCCGAAGCCACGCCGTAGCCGGCGCCCTTGGCCGCCAGGTCCTGCACCGCCTGGGTGTAACGGAGGGCGGTTCCCATGGCGTAGAGATTGTTCTCGCAAACGAACAGGACCGGCAACTTCCACAGGGAGGCGAGATTCATCGATTCGTGAAACGCCCCTTCGGCCACCGCGCCGTCGCCGAAGAAACAGCAGGTCACCCGCGCCTGCCCGCGCATCTTGTCGGCCAGGGCCATGCCCACGGCGAGGGGCAGGCCTCCGCCGACGATGGCGCTGCCGCCGTAGAAACGGGTCGCGGCATCGAAGAGGTGCATGGATCCGCCCCGTCCTCGACAGCAGCCTTCCATCTTCCCGTACATTTCCGCCATGATCGCCTTGGCGCTCATGCCGCGAGCGAGGGCTTGACCGTGTTCCCGGTAGGTCGCCAGGACGGAGTCTTCGGCGGTGAGCGCCTCCATCACCCCCACCGCCACTGCTTCCTCACCGATATAGAGGTGGAGAAAGCCGCGAATCTTCGTGGCGCTGTAGAGTTCGGCGGATTTTTCCTCGAAACGGCGGATGAGGAGCATCGACCGAAGCAGGCGGCGCAATCTTTTGCCTTCGTTTTCGGTGTTCATGAGGTTTCGCCTCCTTCCAGGGTAGAAGTGTCCCCTTCGGGCAGGCCCAGTTCCCGGGCCTTCAGCAGGCGGCGCATGATCTTGCCGCTGCGGGTCTTGGGGAGGCCGTCGGCCCACTGGATCTTCTCCGGCGTCGCGATGGGCCCGATGATGTTCCGGACGTGGGCCAC